>JABSOG010000418.1 GCA_013216025.1 Algicola sp.
TTCATGTTGACGAAGAAGTACGAGTCAACGACCGCGATGCTTTTAGCACCTGTCACGTCATGGCCAGAAACGAAGGTTTGTTGCTGGGCGGCTCTTCTGGGGCTGTTTTGGCTGGCGCCAGAACCATCGCCCAAGCCGCTGAACGCAATACCACCATCGTGGTGATTTTACCCGATAGCGGCCTCAAATACCTGAACACCGTTTACAATGATGAGTGGCTAGCCAGTCATCACCTGTTGCCGTTGGATTTGGATTTAGATTAAACTAAGTCCTGTTATTTAGTGTCTATACCCATGTTAGTGTCTCTATCACTATAGAGCGCCTCAAACCAAAAGGATCCTACACCCAATGTCCCAAGTAAATACCAAACAGGGCGCATCAATTAGCTATAACTGGTTAACATCAATCCCAGCGGCGGATAAACCGGCCATCGCCGAGTTAATTCTAAAAGTCAGCGCCACAGACCCCATTGTTGGCTTTAGTGAACACGTCACCGGGGAAGAAATTGACCAATACCTCAACAAATTACAAGAGAATGTTGAAGCGGGCCGCAGCTTTTTAATGGTCGGTAAAACCGCCGACAACAAAGTGATTTGCATGGTTATTTTGGTGCAAAATGGCAGCCCGAACAATTGCCACATTGCCGATATGAGCAAAGGCATGATCAGCCACGATTACCGCGGCGCCGGGGTATTAGTCCAAGCTTTTGGCAGCATCGTGAAAAAATGCAAAGAACACCATATTGAGTTACTGACACTGGATGTCAGAGACGGCACCCCTGCCCGCGAGATATGGCTAAAATGCGGTTTCGAAAATTACGGTATGCTCGATGACTACGCCAGAATCGATGGTAAAATCATTGCCGGTCATTACATGAAACAAACCGTCAGCGATTTGGCCACCCGGCTCAAACTATAGTTTATTGCCAACACCACTCAAACTTTTACCAGCCAGGCTCAAACATTTGCGTTTGAGCCACACTTATCAGACACTAGTCTTTAAATCACCCCAGCCTTCCAAGAGAAATTATTTTGCAAACATACTTTATTAGCGGCAGTGGTTTTGTCGTCGAACACTTTATCGGTCAATTACTGGCAACCACGACTCACCAAATTTGCTATCTTGATTTGCAAGGTCGAACACAACAAGAGCTGATTGCCCAGCTGACCAATAACCAATCGAGTTCGGCGTCAACTATCGACGCAACTATCGATGAATCACGACTGTCTCTGGTTACCGGTGATGCCGATAAAGCCTTATTTGGCATCAATCCCGAGTGTTTGAAATCGTATAGTATCAACCAACTTTGGCATTTTGTAACGCCGGTTGACTGGATGAAAAACCTCGATGAAGCATCAATTTCCCAAGAAAATTGGCAACTAAAACAAAGCCTTGCTTTATGCCTTGCCCTGCCTGAGGTGACTTTCAATTATGTCGGCACAGCCTATGCCAACGGCGCGGCGAATGGTCTGATAGAAGAACGGCCTTTTGACTCGGCTTACCCAGCCAATAACAACGTCGAAGAGATGGCGCGCTCGGGTGAAAAACAGCTGTTAGACGCACACCAAAATTGTGGTCTTAACTTTCGAATACTCCGCCCATCGACAATTTTACATGCTGGACTATCACAGGCTAAAGAAGCGACTGATTGCCCAACGTTTTTACATGGATTGGTGAGCGCCACAAGCCACATTAAACAGCAGGTTCAAAACAAAGCGGCTAATTATTTCTCTCGGTTCAAACTTAAACTGGCATTACCAGCCAATGCCACTATAAACGTCATCACGCTTGACCAAGTTGTTGAGCAACTACTGGCCATAGCGGACACAGATAACAGCAACAACATTTACCATATTACCCACGCTCAAGAGGTCAACGTCAGTGACTTGATTACGGTGTTGGCAGATGTCTGCTCAGTGCCGATTGAAATTGTGCAAGATAACAGTGCTTTTATGCCCCAAGATCATTTACTTGAGCATATGAGCCAGTTTTTTTCACCTTACTTTTGTGCCAAGCAACAATTTAGCACCACCAACAGTACGGCAGCAGTACGCCCGACTGATAACAGCCCTGTGACCGTCGAACTGTTAACTAAACAGATGCGTCTCATGCGTGAGACGATTGCGCCTCAAAGTGGCATAGAAAGTGGCGTAGAAACGCCGTCAGACTCCCCAGTAACAAAGAGCGTTATGCCACTCGTCAACAAACAATTGACCACACAAAGCGGCCAACTCGACTATTGGTGTTGCGGCGAAGGGCCAAAGAGTATTTTTATTGTTAACGCGTTTGGTCTTAACTCCACGTTTTGGACACCGCTGGTCAATTTACTTAGCCCTGAGTACAAGGTCATTTTGTGGCAGCACCGCGACCGTCAATCAGACCAGCAACTCAACAATGTCTATTATGACGAAGACCGTTATATTGATGCTTTTGTAGAAGATGCCAAGGCCATTTTGACCGAAGAACGCACTGACAGCTGTCATTTACTGGGCTGGTGTAGCGGACCAAAACTGGCATTAGAATTGGCTAACAAGCTGCCTGAGCTGGTCGATTCACTGATGATGCTGACCCCGTCGTTTCCCGGGGTATCAGGCTATGAAAATCAAGACAGCATATTTGAGAAAAACCTACTGACGATGTGTAAGCTGGTCGATAAAATGCCACGGGCTGCCAAAATGATGGTGCCGTCGATGGCCTCCTTGCGGGCAAAACAAGATGGCGATCTTAACCGCTTTGACAAAGCAGTCAGCAAAGAAAAAACCGAGAGTATCTTCAGCCTCGCCAACGAATCGTTTAGTAAATTGTTATATGAACCGTTTACCAATGAAGCATTACTGGTCAATTACTCACGCCAACTGATGAACTTCAGGCAACACGATATTGCCGAACTGGTTAATACCGTAGAACAACCGGTACTATTACTCACCGGCAGTGCAGATACCACCACCTCATCGGACCGCGCCATAGCATTGTGCAAGTCACTGAAAAACATCACCGGCTTTGAAATACAAGGCGGCAATCATTACCTTCACACCGAACAACCGGCGCTGACGGCCAAGATCGTCGCTGGATTTATTGAGCACGGTGCCAAGGTTGAGATTAATAGTCAGTTGGTTGGTGGGATTTATTAGGTTGTCACAAATGCCTGCTTTATTCTGGGTAAAGTGGGCAAACTGTCCAATGAAGACCATTCGAACAATGTTCAATCAACTCACTTCGGGCGAATTGCGAGTAGGTCAACATGGGCTACAGATCTGAACAGGGGTTACGGGTTTAAACTGAACAATCAACGATTGACCATTGTTCAATTTGGTTATTTGCTGAGGAACTATGGTAGGAGTGAGCTCCTACCAAGGGTTGCGGCAGTTTTTAATCTATTGAGTTTAAATCTGTATGAATTAAACCCGTTTGCCCTGCCGATCTGAACCCTTAGTTTTTTCTCACTATCTTATTTACCCCTTTAAACTGCTGTCAAAAACAGCGGTGTTGAGACACAAAGAACTGACTAACGATTCAACTATTATTTTGTGTGCTTCATCTACCCTTGGACCAAGTGTCGCTTCCCCGCTGTTGTTGCAATAAATATGTTGATTTTTCATCATATTCAACATTGGGTGAGAAGGTACAGGAAGCGAATAGGTGCTTTTGTTATTATTTGCTGTGAATCTTTTAGTTTGCGAGCTATTCGCCCAAAGTGAGCAGGCTGGAAAAACTCCTTGTTGCCATCATTGGTTGATTTGCATGATAAATACTAATCGTTACGTTGCGAACGGAGATTGGTTGGTGGTATCAATATTTCTCCGCTAGCAGGAAAGGAAGAATTCGTAATAATTCAACATTGGCATGAATAATCCCTGCTCACTATGTAGCCAGGGACTTGTTGATTGCTAAGACACTGCTTTGTGCAAGCTTCTATGGTTTTTCAGGAACGAACAACCGCCTATTACGACCTTTTTGGTAAGACATTCTCAGAGAGTTTCATGACTCAATTACTATGTCCCATTCCCTTTCTTAATAGAGTGAGCAATTTTGCTCGAACCTATGACCTGTACTACTATTGTGTATGGTTAACTACTCAATTTGTTTTATCTGCTGTTAAAAATTAACGGTTTTGGCTTTGAGATTTGAGTATTGGACACTTTATCTTAAATTAGCGTCTCGAAACAAACTTTTTGGTGTAAACCTAGAATAGGTTAAATTCATGGTTCATTTTACAAAATTCAATTGTCTGATGTTTTATGTACTTCTATTACTGTCCTGCTCTGAAAGTGGCAATGATTTGTCAGTTGACCAACCTAAAGTTGAAAATCAGTCAGATGAAGAAATAATATGTGTCTATTTCAGGGATAGCGCACTGGGCGGCAAAGGATTTATGGGGATGCAGTATACGGCAATGATCGCATTGCATATTGAGGAAAATTTTGAATTGGTTTTGGAGACCATAGAGGGTAATGAGTTATATACAGTAAAAACACATAGCATCGATCCAAAATGTAATGTCATTGTCAGCACGGAAGGATTCACAATGAAGCAATTCATGGTTGACCTTGCGATGGAGTATCCAGATAAGACCTTCATTGTTATGGATGAATTGCTGGCCAAAGAATTGCCAAATCTTGCTAGTTTTTATTTTGTTACGGCTGAAGCTGCGTATCTTGCCGGTATACTTGCTGCCGATATGAGTCAAACTGGTGTATTAGGTATACTGGGTGGCAGGTCTATCACACCAGTGAATGATTTTATCGTCGGTTTCCAACAGGGGGCCCAAGCAACCAACCCAAGTATTAAGGTAATCACCAAATATATCGATCAGGTTGATTTGCTTGGCAATCCTTGGACTAATTTAGGGGTTGCCTCTGAGATAACCCAGCAAATGTTCTCCAACAACAAAGCTGACATTATCTTTGCTGTAGCTGGTGGGTCTAACCTGGGAGTTTTCGTCAAAGCAAAGGAACTGGGGATTAAAGCCATTGGCGTGGACGTTGATCAAGACTACCTAGCCAAAGGGGCGATTCTTACAAGTGTTGTTAAAAATGTTGACATAGCCCTGAAAAGGATAGTCGTTGAATATCTCAATGGTAACTTTAAAAGTGGTAACAGGGCTTTAGCCCTTGCTGACGGTGGAGTTGGGATCAGTGAAATGAAGTACACCATATCCTTAATACCTCAGGCCACTATTGATAAATTGGAAAAAGCCCGAACAGCAATTATTAAAGGAAAAATTATCGTTCGATCCGCCTGGGAGAAAAACAGTATAGACCCAAAGATTGAATGACCATCATGTTTGTTAATAAACTGAATATTTCTACCAAAATCAATATTGTGGTTACTGGTTGCCTGTCGGTATTTCTCTTAATTCCATGTCTGTATTTTGTGGAAGTTATTGTTGAGCGTACGCAGTCAAATATCGAGATTAGTAACACCTATGTGACTAAACTGGCCAGTGAAATATACCTTCATCCCCTGCTGGACAATAACTTTGCTACGATAATGTCCTTAACCCTCGGATTTATTCAGGATGAACGGATTGTAAAAGTGGTCGTATATAACGCTAAAGGGGTCAATGTTATTCCACTTGGACAAAATTCTGATATCGAATCGATGACTACACGTGAGTACCGGCAAGTCATAAGCATTAGGGCTGGAAGTAAAGATAAAGGCGTACCCATTGGCGAAGTCGCCATCACGTTTGATATGACAAAGCATTACCAAGAAGTTAAACGTATTCGCCAAGTTCTATTTTCATTAATAGCAATTACTATGGCAATAACCATAATTCTCATTGCCCATTTTTTAAGACGTTTTATTAAAAAGCCCATCGTAGAGTTATCGCATTCAGTGTCACAAGTCATGACTGGGGATCTAAAACAAAAAGCCAAAATCATTGCGAAAGACGAAATCGGCGAGCTGGCCCTGTTATTCAATCAAATGACGGGTCATCTGGATACAGTTAGTCAAGAACTCACCAACTCCAGACAAGTTGCTGAGGACGCTTTAGATGACATGATAGTTACTCAACAACAGCTTGTACAGTCGGAAAAAATGGTCTCATTGGGCACATTGACGGCGGGTGTCGCCCATGAAATCAATAACCCAACCAACTTTATCCATGTCAGTGTGCAAAACCTGACCGTCGACCTGGCCCGTTTTCAGCAGTTTGTGCTAGATTTGGCAGGTGATGAGGCGGATGAGGAAATACTGGACAGTTTCCGCCAACAATTCAGCCTTTTGTACGAGCATCTCAACATCATTAAAGACGGTACGCAGCGGATAAAAACCATCGTCACTGACCTGCGTACTTTTAGCCAACTCGATAACGCCGACCACAGCACGGTTGCCATTACCAATGGTTTGCAATCAACCATCAACCTAGTGCGCACCAAAAACAAGGCAATCGCCATTTTCGTCACCGAATTCGAATCCCATCCACAGTTACTTTGTTACCCGGCGCAGCTCAATCAGGTCTTTATGAATCTAATCGTCAACGCCTGCGATGCAATACGGGATAAATTGCGACAGCATGACTCGGATAAACCGGGGCAAGTAACCGTTGGTTGCCGCACGCTCGGCGATGCCATTGAGATCACCATCAAAGATAACGGTTGCG
This sequence comes from Algicola sp., assembly GCA_013216025.1. Taxonomy (GTDB): domain Bacteria; phylum Pseudomonadota; class Gammaproteobacteria; order Enterobacterales; family Alteromonadaceae; genus JABSOG01. Next base: position 6,608 of record JABSOG010000418.1, read on the forward strand.
GCATGAGTGATGAGACAAGGAACAAGCTGTTTGAACCGTTTTATACCACTAAGGCAGTTGGCGAAGGTACCGGACTTGGTTTGTCTATTTCATATGGTATTGTACAAAAGCATGGTGGCGAATTATCCGTTGAATCGGAAGTGGGCGTTGGAACGGTGTTTACCTTAAGGTTAGCGGTTTGAGTTTTGCAAGCTTTTCGCCCAAAGTGAGCAAGTCGACAGTTGCCCATGATATCTTCGTAGCCTGATTTTCATGATAAAATCTAATTGATCTTGGATGGTGATCAAAGACAATATTTTCCACTTATTGTCTCGACCATCTGTTCCTTTTGAATGGTATTCTATGCTGTCCATATTGGCCTTTATAACAGGATAGGGCTGTACTGGATTGCAACTAAACAGCCCGGACTGTTGCAGGGTCGGCAGCCCAACCTACGAGGCTGGTATCCACCCATTTTGCCCGC
>JABSOG010000042.1 GCA_013216025.1 Algicola sp.
CCCGGTCACTTAACACCAATAGGAAAATAATATGTCGCCGCTCAATATTCGTCATTCAGTCCGCGAACTGCAGGATATGTATGATTCAGGCACCAAACAACCGCTAGAGGATTTAATCAAGGCATGGATTGGCATCCAGGCCTTGCCCCCCACCGATCTGAATTCTTTCTTTGTCATCGGGGGTTACCATGGTGAACCGTTTGAGGGGCAGGGAAAACTTGATAAACACTATTGGGGTGGGTATTGCAACCACGGTAATGTACTGTTTCCGACATGGCACCGGGTTTATGTGTTGCACATTGAAAAGGCGCTGCAAAGTATCGTCCCCGGTGTAATGATGCCCTATTGGGATGAAACATCTGAAGAATCGCTGCGGCACGGCATTCCAACGGTATTGACCGATGAGCAATTCCCGCTGGATGGGGTCATGGTTAAAAACCCGTTACGTTCATTTGTTTTGCCAGAAGACGTTTGTGACGACGTCAACGGTGATAATAATCTTTATTCGAAACCCAAAGGATACGAAACCGTGCGTTATCCGTTGTCAGGATTGATGGGGACAGCAGTAGACCAAGAAACCACCAGGATCTATAACAGAGACTACCCCAATCCGGTTGAAAATACCACGTTACTCAATGCCAATGTACGTGCTTGGTTACTCAGAGACATTACTGCACTCAATGATACAAAGCGGACCACAGGGATTGCCGATGGTTTTTATCGTTGCCTGGATGCACCGAATTATACCGTCTTTTCAAATACCATTTCTGCCACAAACTGGACAGGCATTCATTATAATAAACCTATAGTGATATCATTAGAGCAGCCACACGACGATATTCATTTGGCCGTCGGCGGTTTTGATGTTATCGCCAACGGGTTGATCGCCCGGGCGAATGGCGATATGGGCGAAAATAATACGGCCGGTCTGGATCCGATTTTCTTTTTTCACCATTGTAATGTCGACCGGATGTTTTGGTTGTGGCAGGTCAAACACAATAAAACAGATTCGTTCGAGATCATGTCCGAATATGGCGGCACCCGTGCATCAGGTATAGCTCAGGGCCCTAATGCTCAGGGCCCGGCCGTGGGCCAGAGCGAGGGTGAAGACCTGACCATGAATACCCCTTTGTATCCTTTCTTGAAAGACGCTGCTAATCCGCACAGTAACTATACTTCATTGGATTGTATCAATATAGAAACCCAACTGGGGTTTACCTATAGCGATGGTTCATTGTCGGGTAATCGTACACTGCCAGGTGGCAAAGACACCCTTGGCAAGAAGGCCGACTCAGTCAAAAAACTGGAAGTTTCCGGTATCAATCGGGCATTGTTCAGCGGTTCATTTGTGATCAGGGCGTATGCCGAAATAGCGCAAAAACGCCATTACCTCGGTCATCATAGTGTCCTGAGCCGTGGTAATGTCAAAAATTGCGCTAATTGCCAGACCCACCTGGATGTTTGTGCCCACTTTGATTTGGCAGATTTTTCCAACGAAGCGATTGAAAGCGCGACATTTTCTATCGAGATCCAGCATCGTGGTCATGACGGAGAAAATCTGCCGCAAAGCCTCAAGTATAACCTCAAAGTGATATAAAACGGAGGAGATGCCAGGGCGGGCTTCATGGTTAAGCAGGGTCTACCATGTAATGAATCGTGGGAGGGGGCGTCAGATCATTTGGGTCTTTGTTTCAAGGTAGGTTCAATGGTATTTTGGTCGATATTATCCAAAATACCATTAAAAACGACCTGTGGTCATTTGCAGCTGTCAGCAAAAAAAAGGCGGGCACTAATGATAAAAATTGTTAAGATGCATTTACCACTGTGTAGATACCATCTGCAAACGACCATCCTTGCGTGGAATCATAATTAATTGCCCAAACCATAATGCCACCATATTGAGGGCTTTCAAGAACGTTGCCCCTATTGATGTCGCTGACAACATCCGCAGGATCGGACAACCCTTTACCAGCAGATTTATTCGCAGGTTCGCCAACAACAATTTTTGTTGTTGCGGGTATGATTTTCGTCAATGGGCCGAAACTGGCTGAAATAAAACCGACAGCAGTATCTTGCAACCCGTCAAATACAGCACCGGCACGTTGGTTGTATTCCTGGACAAGGAGGGCGTCGAACTTCGCCTCAATTAAAAAATCAGTGGTAAAAATGTTGTCAGGTTGCAATGCTGCGTCACCGTTTGCTTTGCTGGCAATTTGTGGTGCCGCAGTAAGCAGGATGCTGCTGTCTTTAACACGCAATTGTTTGATGTAGCTTGCTAAATACTCGGTGTCAACTAAAACGTTTTCAAGATCCAAATCAATACCATCAAAGCCGTATTGTTGAACGATACCGACTTGGAAGAAGTCGCCCAAGATGCCCGTTCTTATAATAAAAAAATTGGAGACACTTCCGCCGTCATAAAACGACACTGAATTTTTGTTTGCAAGCGTCCACAACCTTTGATAACCCAGTTTACAGGTATGGCGAAAGAAAAATATTACAGCACCATTACACCAACGCTGGCTATATCTAGCGACTGTAATCGACCTGTTCTCCAGGAAAGTTGTGGGCTGGAGCGTGGGTTCTAGAATGAGATCTCAATTGGTTTGTGACGCACTGACAATGGCCATCTGGCAACGAAACCCAGGCTGAGGACTCATTGTTCACACCGGTCAAGGCTCTCAATATGCAAGTAAGGCTTATCGACGATTGTTATCAATAAATGGCTTTGAGGTAAGCATGAGCTGCAGGGGGAACTGTTGGGACAACGCAGTGGCTGAAAGTTTCTGTGGCCGCCTAAAGGAGGAACTAGTACATTGGAAAAACTATCAAACAAGAGCTCAAGCACAACAGGATGTTTTGGATTACATTGTGATGTTTTACAACAGCGAGCGGTTACATTCGTATTTGGATCATAGAACCCAAAATAAATACTGTGAGGCAATGTTGGAACTAAGAAAAGCAGCTTAACTGGGTTGTGTGAAATTGGTTGACCACGTCAAGTAGTCTTGTTCATATCAAACTCATTTATTGCGTTAAGGCTTTCTGTTATCGCAGTATCCCTAGCATGTAGGTCACCTAGAAATATTAATTCCGGCATATGTAATTTCCTTTTAGTTTGATTGTTATAGGCTTTTCTTTAGTTGCCTATAACAATTTAGCTAAAGCCAGTTTTAACGGGCTTTAGCTTTTGTTATGGGCTTTGTAAAGAATTACTTGGTTGTAATCACAACGTCACAGCTAGCGTAAGATTGTTGAAAATCTTTATTTTCCACTTTAGCGTTATAATCAGCGCCACTCACCGAAGCAGTGCATGTTGTGGCACCAGAGCCATATGGCTTATCCCATTCAATCGTCAAAGTATTGTTTGGTTTAATATTACTAATAAACTCTATTCCTCCTGTGGTGCCATACGCAGCTCCAGTTTGTTTTTCAGAGTTGACTTCTGCAGTGCCATTGATTGGAATACTAACTGGAGGGCTATCATCCATCCATTTACCATGCTTTAAGTCAGAGTCTGACCTTGTCCACACTTCTTCAACTCCGGTATTTATTATAGTTATACTCATTCTTCTATGCATTTCATTTTCCTTTTCTTCAGTTTTCATTATGTTATAGGCTTTCTTTCATTACCTATAACATGGTGTTAAAAGACAATGGTCTTTATTACCACTATCTCACTATCATTTATGGCCTTATAACATCCTATTTGGCTGTTAAAAGATCACCCTTAGTATTTATTCGGTATTTGTCACTTTGTTCGTGTTTAACAAAATACCCGTTGGGTAAAAAGTTGCGGTGACACTTGCTCAGCCATCAGACTGAAGCGTTTTGCGCTTGAAAGTGTCAGCAACCTTTGATAAATAAGTTAACAGGGATAGCGAAAGAAAAATATTACCGCACCATTACACCAAGTCTATTTACCGAGTACAGGTTCTGTAAAATGGGGCCTTTGGCTACTTATTGCTGCCATTACCGGTATGCCAATATCAACGGTTAAGTCCAACACCCAGTATTTTCTATTGATGCAATGGTATGAAGGCATGTCTGTTGAAACGGCACCGCAGATGGGTTTCGGCGAAAAGCGGGATAAGTCAGTACTTGAAAACTGCCTTGGTGGACGTTATTCACCGGGCATCGATTTGACCTTCGTTGTACGTGATGTCAACCTGTACAAAACCGATTGGCAAGGAGAAACTGGGCCATTTCGTATCAACGAACAGCCTTTGGATTATAAAAACGCAACAGCAGATGTGCCATTTCTCAGCGTGGGTTATACGTCGCTGCAACCGGCTGCTGTCAATCAGACTGCCGGGCAACAACAGCTCGATTTTGCGGTTAACGGTGAACAGGTAAAGACTTTTAACGCAGACTTTGTGGTTGATGCGAGCGGTAAAGCAGGTGTGTTCACCCGACACCTCGAAGTGTTTCGCAATACTTTTGATGATGTCGTGTATTTATGTGCTTTTATCGACTTGCCCGTTGATTATTCCATCACATCGCATACTTTTGTCGAAGCGGTTGAGCATGGCTGGTGGTATGCCGCACAGCTACCAGGCAACAAAATGATTGTGACTTTTTGCACCGATCGGCAGAACCTCAAAGCGCATGATTGGCAACAGCTAGAAAAATGTCAACAGCTGCTGCGCCAAAGTTTGTGGATCAGTAAAAACGTGCCGCAGCAGTTATTACGCCGTGGTGAGCCGATGCCAGCAATCCTGATTCAAAATGCGCTTTCTTCATTGCTGTCAGCCGTGTGTAGTAAGGACTGGCTTGCCGTAGGCGATGCTGCCTGTAGCTATGACCCCATTACCTCAGCAGGTATCACCAAGGCATTGATGCACGGTGAGCTGGCAGATTGAATGGTTACCAAGCAACATTTACCCCAGCATAATAGCGCCGACCAATAGCATCATGAAGCAACCCTCCGGCATTGAGCTGTGGCAAATTGGGTGGTTTTTTATCACCAACATTATTCACCCCTAAATACAGCTTAACGCCGTCGCTGAAGTGATAATCAAAGTACAAGTTGTGATTGGCGTAACTGGCGACTTTGTTGTCAAACCAGTCCGGGTATGTCTCAGGTTGTGCATTTTTGTTAAACGTCGTTTGGCCTACATAGTTCACTGACCAACTGGCGGTGAAATTATCTGTGACATAAGATGAGGTGATTAAGGCCCTGAAATGAGGAAAATCAACTTCACCGGCAACGTTATCTGCACCTGTGGGGTCTGCTGTATTTTGCTGAAATTGTCGTTCATCAAGATAAGTGGCCAACATCACAAAATTCAGCTCGCCACCTGAGAATTCAACACCATAGTTGACGTCCAAATCAATACCGTTGGCAGTGAATTTGGCGGCATTGATGTTTTGCACTGCGATATTGTCAATTTGACCGTTGCCGTCACGGATCACCAAATTGCAGAAAGTATTATCAAGCGTGGTACCGTCAACACAGTTATTGAGCACATCGGTTGGATCAAAGCTGGTGATGGCATCTTTTATTTCAACATTCCAGTAATCAATTGCAATGTTGAGCATGGTTGTTGGTGTATAGATTATACCTATAGTGTACGTGTCTGCTTTTTCCGGCTTCAACTCGATATTGCCTGTGGTTGTGATATTGCGGGTACCAAATGACGCCTCGGATTGAAAATCACTTGCCAAGCCAAGGGCTGCGCAGTTTGACTGACGGTTGGCCGGCTCTCTGCCTTGTGCCAAATTAGTGTTGTCACAGGGGTCGGTGACAAACTGGCCAGTGATTTGATTTGGTTTAAACAGTTCTTCGATATTTGGTGCCCGCACGGCATGTGAATACGTGTACCGGGCACGAATGGTGTCGCTTAACGCCCAATTCAGTGCCGATTTATAAGTGATATCACCGCCGGTGATGTTGTGATCAGAATAAAGTGCGGCCAGTTCCAAATCCAGCGCTTTGACCGCAGTCACATCCGCCAGCAGCGGAATAATGGTTTCGCCAAACACTTCACCTACACTGTAACTGCCTGAAACCGTATTAAGGTAAGTGTTTTCTGCCCGGCTCGAACCGGTCGTTCTGCCGACTAAGCCAGACCCTATGCCATCAGCATCAATTGCCTGGGTCAAAGGGTCTGGCTCGCTGTGCGAAGTTTCTTTGCGATAACCCGCCCCTACAGCAAAGGCCACAGTGCCTGCCGGGAGATCAATCCAGTCGCCCTTTAATGAGAACGAAGCCACGGTTTGATCCATTTTGTCGTTTTGTATCAGGGTAACAGCGGCATAAGCCAACGCCTCAGGGGAAGCCAGATTGTTGATCGGGTTATACGCCACACAGTCTGGGTTGCCGCTACGACAAATTGCGTTGCCATCGGCATCTGTAGTGACATCCAATGCTTCGTAATACCGCTCGTTCAGTAAATCCTGACTGGCCAATTTACTGTCAACCCGGCCGTGCTGAATATAAAACTCATAGTCATAATCACCTAGTTGACCTTCACCACCCAATGTCAGTTGAAATGTTTCCCGCTTGTTCTTTGAGCGGGCACTCAGGCCTACCACTGCCAGTGCGACAGTATCAAGGTTTCGTTCATTCATGATATCCACCAGCGCCTGTGGGCGAAATGGGTTGTCACCACGAATGGCTATAAGAGGGCCGAAAATATCTGCATGGAACACACTGGCTTGACTGGAAGCAGCTGATTCCACTTTGCCATATTTTCCTTGGGCATAAAGCGCTAAATTATTATCGACATCATAGTTGCCACTTAAATTAATTAGGTAGCGTTTACTGGGGACTACAAGAGTATTGGTTTCCGAGATTCTGAATCCATCGCCGCCATCACAGGGTACCACGGTGCAGTTTACTCCGCTGACAAACGGACGAAACTGACCATTGTCACGATCGATGGTAAAGGTGTCGTAACCCAAACCAAACGGATCGCCTGCAAAGGTTGGCGGGAAACCTGGCGGATTGTTGATAATATCAAATAGCGTGTCATTGAGTATAAAATTGTCGTTGGGCACATAAAACAGACCCTCTTCACTCAATGCCTGATAGCGAACATCTCCGGCAAACACGGTATCCGCAATACCATCGTCCGGGCCGGTATTATTGGGATTATTGATAAACCCGAGATTTCTGTTGGCGTGCGCTCTGGCCGTCATAGGTAGTTCATTACGGTCAGAGTAGCTGAAATGGGCTGTAATATTACCCTTGCCATTGTCCAGATTAGTCCCCCAGGTCAAATCAAAATCTTTGGTTTTCGCATCATTTTTCGATGACGTGCCGGTAGACAAGTCCATTTGCAGACCTTCAAAATCTTGTTTGAGGATAAAGTTAATCACGCCGGTCACCGCATCCGCACCATAAATGGCTGAAGCACCGCCGGTGATAATCTCAATCCGGTCAACCAATTTGGTGGGGATCATGCTTAAATCTACTGAAGATTGACCCGCTGAACCACCCACATGGCGACGTCCATCCACCAAAACCAGCGTTCTGACGGAGCCCAGGCCCCGTAAGTTCGCCAATTCCATCCCAGCCTGGCTAACATCTGCGGTGTTAGGGGAGTTGTTGTCATTAACTGTAGAACCACTGATGCCATCAAGCAGGGCTGGCAATTGATGCAGTAAATCGCCAATGTTTTTTGCCCCGGATAGTTCGATAGCGACAGAGTCAATGACTGTCGTAGGGGTGGTCATCTGAGCACTGGTACGCTTGATGTGTGAACCGGTTACAGAAATTCTTTCGACTGCATTAGGTGCCGTCTCCCCGATAGCCAACGTTGGTAGCCCCACTAAGGACAGCGTGATGGCTACGGCTATTTTGGATTTTTTATTGTGCATCGTCTATTTTCGCTCTTTTGATGGTCATGATTGGATAAGGGCGTCAATCTACCGTTTATGGCGGATTTTGCTATTCATTCATTCAATCAAATAAAATAGCAGTTTTGTGGTATTAGACATAAAGTGATTGTGGATTGATTGTCATCTCTGAATTGGGTTGTTTAAGCCAGCCTTGTGATGGCGGTACGTTATACAAACGCTCATTGGCCAGTTGTGGCCAGATATGACATAGCCCAGGCACAAATACTTTGGCCGTACTTAACGGAATATGCGCCCGACTATAATCCAACACCAGAGTTTCCAGCTCAAAGTGCGCCAAATGCGCCACAATAGCGAGAATATCCTGCTTGATTTCATTGCTGGTTGAAAGTTTGGGGATCTCAGCTTTGGCATCTTTATTTGCATAGAGATAGTCAGCCTCCACGATCGCATCAAAATCAAATGGCGCTGCATTTTGGTCGCGAATAGGGATCAATTGACAAAGCTCTGTTAAGGCGCGTTGAGCAGCCATTTCAGGGATTAAATGACAACCAAATCCCATGATCCAACCCGCTGTGTTTTTATCCTTGCCAATGCCTGCCATCACGGGAATGCCAAGATCATTGGTTAAATCCAGCACCCAAAAATCATAATCTTGCGCATTGCCTGGGTTGGATTTATCAGCGCCTGTCAGTGTTGCAGTGAGTTTGGCCAGATTGTCTTGATCCAGGCGAGATAAATCAAAGGCTGGCCGGGTTACACGGTTATACCACCAAATAGCGGTAGCATCACGCTCAATCAATTCAAATAATGCCTGTAAAATGGCTTCTTCAAGGGTATTGCCTGCTGCGCAGCCATTAGAATGCCAACGACCAAATTGAGTATCGTCCAAAGGCAGATTCGTAAAGCATTGACTTAACGGGACGTAAACCTGTTCTTCCCGGGTTAATGACCAGCTTGGCAGCCAGTGGATTTCATTGTCATTATAAGATTGTACCGCTTGCTTAAGTATCGAATCAGGATGTGTTTTATCATTAAAACACTGATATTGCAGCGTACTATAGGGCGTTAATTCCTGAAAGTTAACACTGCGCTGCCCTGCGCGTTCCAGCGCCGATTGAGTGCTTTTTATTCGCGGTACATCCGCCTGATACAGTGCACAATAACGCTCTATTGCTTCCGACAATGCACTGGCCTTGGATTGTTCCGGGCTAACGCCTTTACCCAGGCAAGTTTGCACAAAATCATTCTGCTCAAACGCCTGATTGTCCAATTTTTCGGGGGACTTGAAAAATCCGCTGCGATAAATTTTCACGGGTTTATTGTTGCTGGCAGTGTACTCTTGAAGATGATTGATAATGCCTGTTATAGGGCTTACCAAAGGCATTAGTCGTTGTACTGTTGCTTGTGCAGTCACACTTCTTGAACCGCCGTCTTGATTAAAATGGCTAATACAGGGTTGTAATTGAATTGGTGCTGTTATCTGCTGTGCAAAATCGCTATTGATATTGAGACGCAGGTTAATTGGATGCTGTTCTACTTGTTTACTTGATTTGTCGTAAACCACTAACATGGGCTGCTCACATGCTTGCGTTTGCACCTGTATTAAATTGCATATATCCCTTCGTTGATTGTCGCTAAAAGTTTGATCTGCGGCAAAAGCAAAACTATGGGTTCGCTTGGGCCATTGTGCCATTAGCGATTTTCTAATGGGTTGATTATCCAATATTTGCCGTTGTAGGCGGACAAAAAAGACCATTTCATCCTTTGAAAATAGCGGACTGAGCCAAACTTTATCCCCGCTGATCTTGACAACCATAAAGTGTGAATCGAACGTCAATGAAGCAATTCGGGGATCAAGAAAGTCATCCACGACTATAAAACTAAACGTTTTTTCCATCGTCAGGCTGGTCGTGAACGTTTTAATGGCACTGAGTAACATCAATTTTATGCCAGACATTGCCGTCTCAGCCAAAGCTGACAAATTCATCATCTGGCCGTTTTCAGTCAAACGGATAGTCGCTATCGCCCTGTCACTGTTTACGTCATCAAATAAGGGGCGTAAATATGGTTGGAGCTGCTCTACACAAATTAACCATTTTGCTTCACAGAGTTGATTGATTTGATAATAAAACAATGTTGCTGCTGGTTGATGTTGAGCATTGGTGGCTTGCAAAATCTGCTCAGTCGTTTTTACGCCATCTATTTGAGCAAAGAAAGGAAATTGTACTGACGACAGCAGTAACTGCCGTGAGGCTGAGTGCAACAGAACATCTTGATTATCGAGCACATAAGCATTGACTTCAGGGTGCCATTTCACCCTGTTTTGTTGTGCCATTTCATCGCGTACTTTTGCCTTGCTTGTCATCATTTGACTACTTCTGTGTGATTTTTATCATTAACCATTGCTGTGCGGCTGTAAAAATCGTTGGCATTATTGTGCAGGACATCTTGAAGTTCTTGTTGCGTTAACTCATTCAACTGCTTGGCGATATCATCAGTCGTAAAATGTAAGTGGTCTGGATGGGGGAAGTCTGTACCATATAAGAGTTTCTTATGGCCAATAACATCTATCACATCACGTAGGCAAGGTTCACCTAACTCTATAGCAACCCAACATTGTCGCTTAAAATATTCAGAAGGTAACATTTTGATATTGTTTTCAACCAAAGAGGGGAACTCGGGATAGCAGATATTATCCAGGCGCCACAGCCAATGAGGTACCCAAGAGGCTCCGGATTCCAAAAAGGCAATTTTCAAATTGGGATGGCGTTCCAAAACGCCTGACTCCAATAGTGAAATGAAAGCCATTTGAGCTTCCATCGGGTGAGAGCAGGCATGTAAGGAGAACCGAGAGGTAAAACGATCAGTACCAACTGTTGGTGCATACAAGTTGGTGCCGCCATGAAAAGCTATCGCAATATTGTGTTTTTCGCATTTGAGCCAAAAATCTTCATACTCGTTATGCCCAATGTCTTTGCCGGCAATCACTTCAGGGCGCAGGGTAATGCAAGACCAACCATAGTCGATTATTTTATCCAATTGCGCTGTTAAATTCGCAGGCTCGTGCCGACTCATAATCCCAACGGCATTCAAACGCTTTGGGTCATAGTCACAATAGTCCTTAAGCCAGCGATTATAGGCATTGGCATAAGCCAATGATACGTTCGCAGGAATGTCAGAATGATTAACGATATACATAGCAAAGCTCGGGAGCACAAAAGCCTGCTCTATACCATCAGTGTCCAGTGACTCAATTTGTGCTTCAGCTGACATTCCGGCTTTTAGCTTATGTTGAATACCTTTGCTTTTTAACGCTGAAGCTAACCGTTCCTTTAATCCCAAGTGATTCACTATGGGGCTGTCGCCGATAAAAATTTCTGGCGGTAATTTTATCGCGGCGTGAGGACCAAATTTTTCAGCTCTTTCTCCCATCTGCTGGTAGTTATCTTCAATATATTTAATCGGATACGCTTTAAATATTTCTTTGTCTGTATACTTTTCCCACATATACTCAGGCTCTACGACATGTCTGTCTATATCAATTATTTTCAACATTACTGCAATACCAGATATTCATACCAAAACTCAAACACAAAACGTTCATTTTTTGTATTGAAGTACTGGTTTTAAATGATTAAAGGGCCTGTTTAAAAAAACAAGCCGATTTACAACAAGATACTTAACGGTTCATGAGAACGTAAATGGATACACTTTGCCGGCTGCTGCATAATCAACCAGTGCCAAATCTGTGATTGCTAAGTCGGTTGGTTTTGGTGGTAACTGCAACACAAGATACATCTTCAATCCACCTGCATTTATCGTTTTAAACCAACCGTTTGGACCATAAGATGGCACATTTTGCAAAGTGAGCTTTTGATACTGTTCATACTGTACATTCTGTTCATTCTGTTCATGCTGTTCAGTAGTAATAGTTACAGTATGCGGTTGAGGGTGTAATTTATACTCTGGCATATTGGGAATAACTGGTATGTCAACTGTTTTGGGAACGTTCTGACTATCAATAACTTGTATATTGAGCAGGTTCCAAAGAGAAAACGTCTTCCCTTCAACTGTCGATTCACCAGTGTAGCCAAGTAGTTTAAAAGCGCTTCTTGCATCCTTCAAAAGAAGCGTTTTAAACTTATCATCCGCCCAGGCTACAGCAATAGCTCTTAGCCAAGTTGGTTGCCAGCTGAATACAACGTCTCTCGCTGGCAAAATAGATTCATCTCCTTCAGGGGGAGCTATTATCGGTAATATCTCGGTTTTTATTTTAGACATTTTGTTTTCCTTTTTTTTGTTTTTTGTCAATTGACTCGGTATTAGACAGAGAGATAGCTAAATTGATATTGATTTTCTCAAACTTGGCTGTTGCTGCCTGACTAATTTCATGGGCAAGTTCATTTTCTCCCATTAATATTAAAAGTCGGGATTTTACCCGCAACTGGATTATTTCAAATAAAAAATCGCCGACATCGATTGACTGAATAATGGATTTATTTAATCTGGTTAAAGCGGCAGGATATCGTTTTAATTTAATTTCTGCATCAGCAATTATCGCATTCCAAAACCCCTGCATCAGCGTTGCCCCTTGGTTCAATAACATATCCAAACCATATTGTGCTTTTGCTATATCCAAATTTACCAATGATTGCATAATGGCGGTAGAGCCTACCCAGTTGGCCAAGTTGTATTTTTTACACTCATCCAAAATTTCATTTATCACACCCTCCAAGTCATCAAGGTCATTTAATAAATAAAGACAGCAGCACCAATAAAACTTGGCCATACAAAAGCTGTGACTGCTTTTCAATTTTTCAGCGTAAGAAAAAGAAGCTGCCATTGTGGACTTGGCTTTTTCTGACTGACCAAAACCAGCGAAGATTAACGCCTTTAAACTCAACGCAAATATTTTGGTATCATGACCAAATTTTGCCGCATGATCAGCATGTTTTTTTTCATCATAGATTGCCAAAGCTTTATCTATGCAGCCTAACGCATCATATAGTGCGCCTTGACACCAGAGACTATGAGCCTTGAGTGCATACAAAGCCGCCATCACCCCCTCATCCAGTCCATTGATTTTTAATGAACTGGTAATTATTTCATAGACTTCTTTGTGATTTCCAATGACATTGTTATGGGTCGCCAATGCCCAATAGACCGAAGCCTTCAAGGTAATGGCGCTGTCGCCCAACTGGCTTAATAATTGTTTGGAATTACTAATTAACTTATCGACTGCTGGAGATGCCCAACCTGAAAGCATCATGGTTGCGGTGGTTAAAAGCTGATTGATTTCCAATTTTTCCTCAATATATCCGTCAATGTATTGATGAGAAAAAATTGTTTTATTGGAAAAGTGCATGACCTGTTGATACAAGCCTTTATCCATCGCCAGTTCAGCCGAGCGTTTAGCATAACAAGCTGATTGCTGATAGCATTGCCCAGCCAAAAAATGCTCAGACAAAATGTCAGATATGCTATCCAGTTCACCAAGGTTTAATGTTTCCAGTCTAAGCGCAATGATCTCATGAGATTTAATTCTGTTTAGTTTGTCCATTCCCTCATAAGCCGCATCCCTAACCAAGGCATGCTTAAATAGATAACTATCGCCGTCCACTTTACGCTGTTGGTAAATCACCTCAGCATCAATTAACTCGTTTAAATCATTTTGCACTTGGTCTTCACTACGGTGTGATGCCGCTACCAACAAGTTATAGTCAAAACCACGGCCTATCGTCGCAGCCAACTGGGCCGTTTCTTTGGCATAAATTAATGAATCCAGTTTCTGCTGTAATGAATCCCGCAGGCTGTTCGGTACTTCATCCAGTTTATCGGGGCTTGTGAAATCAATAATATTGTTTAATTTTCGTACCAATTTATTTTGCTTCAACATGTCAATCAGTTCTTCGATGAACAGTGGAATGCCGTCAGTTCTCGATATTAATATATCCAACAAGTTTGTTGAAATGGCCTTATTATCAAACAGAGTCACAATAAATTCAGAGGTCGCAGCATTGGTGAGTTTTTTCACGTTAATGGACTCAAATCCCGATTTATTTAGAGACACTGGTATCGGTTGTCGCGATGTACTGATAAATACATCATTGGTGGATTGCAGTGATGCCGAAAACTGGCCAATAAATTCCAAACTGGTGGGATCTGCCCAGTGCATGTCTTCAAAAATAAACAAGTTGCGCTGATAAATTGTCACTCCTTTACTGTCGCAGCCAAGGCTTTCTCTTTGATGAGTTAACAGATCGGACAAGGTTGAAAAGAGGAGTTTCTTTTGTAACTCAGGAAGTAAACCGCAGGATTCGAATCCTCGGCCAAGAGGCAGGTTTAACCACGTACAGAGTATGACTAATCCTTGTGTCCTATCATTTTCATTTGTTTGGTTACTTGATTTATTCAAATCCAGCAGCTGTATTGCCTGGCTTAATCGTTCAAACGCTTCAGATGGTGTCAGTGCATCCAACGAATACTGGTATTTTAAAATATTCAGTATGGGATAAAGCGCATTATGCTGATGTTCAGGCAAGCATTGGGCGATATAGTGAGACATTTTTTGAGCTGTATTTCTAAGTTCATACACCAATCGGGATTTGCCTATGCCCGCTTCACCGAATACATGTGCCAGTTTGGGACTGGTTATTTCGCTGGCGTTGAGTAATGTTGTCAGCTGTGTCATTTCTTTATCACGCCAGATAAAGGCGCTATTTTTTTGCGTGCCCCGTAAAAATCCAAAAGCTTCGAGTTGACGTTCGGCCGTTAAGCTAAACAGTGGTGTTTTTATTGCTTCAACACCCAAAGCACTGCTTTGTGTCGGCTGGAATTCTATATGGCTTTCCAGCATTTTTCGGCTGTGGTCTGAACAAAGAATCTGGTTCTTCGCTGCCATACGTGCAAGTTTCATGGCAATGTTGGCAGTATCCCCTTCAGGGGTCGCATCGGCATAACAGGTTACCAATCCGGTATGCATACCAATATGGATGTCAAATTCCATGTCTTGATTGGTTCTAAGTAAGGCATTGCGTTTGTGCAGGTTGCTGACAATATCCAGCGCTGTTCTGGCACACAGCCTGATATCATTGTCACTCACCATGGGATAGCCAAAATAAAACAACAAAGTGTCGCTTAGTGTGCCAACATGCCATGCGCCGTAGCGGACAGCCACATCGACACATTGATTTTTCTGGTCTCTATACAGGGCATTTATCACTTCATGATCTACCGTATCTTCTGCAATCGACTGTACATTTAAGCAAATACTCAACGCCGTGATTTGTTTGCGTTCGGTCAGCCCGGTAAAGGACTGCGCATTATAATCGGTTTGTGTTTCCAGCAACTCATCAGGTTTGGTTGTCACTGCTGGCGATGTATTGTGTTCTGCAGATGACAGCTGGCCCACTAAATTGGAAAAATTGATCTTCGCCAACTCTTGGTATAAATCCGCAGCCTTGACATTGCGTTCGTAGACTTTCTTTTGCAGTACCCGTCTTAATAATGCCCCAACGGGATGGCCAATAATGGCTGCTGGCAGGGGAATATCGGATTGGCTTAATTGTTTGTGAAATACAGAGGCCAGACTCGAACCGGATATCGCACGTTGGCCTGTTAAACATTCAATAAACAGCAAACCCCAAACATACAAATCGGTTTGCAAGGTTGGCGGTTCGCCTCTCAGTTGTTCCGGGGCACTGTACGAGGGGGTGCCCAGTGTTTCTTGGGTGAGAGTGATGGTTTTAAATTCCAGTTGACGCGCTTCATCGACCATGGTGCCGATACCAAAATCCAATACTTTGGCATGGGTTTTAACCCCGGTTTTGGTGAGCATGATATTGGCTGGTTTAATGTCCCGGTGGAGTACGCCCTGACCATGGGCATGGGCTAAAGCATCCAATACCTGACCCATCACTTGTGCGGCTTCGACAGGTAATAGCGCGCCTCCCTCGGCCAATCTTTGCTTTAAGGTTTGACCGTCAACATATTCAAATACCGCATAAAGTAAGTCATCGCTACAGCCTTTATCCAAAAGGTGAACTATGTTGGGATGTTGCAGCCGGCTGCCTAGCTGCGTTTCACGTTCAAAACGTTCGATATAACGTTGTTTTTTGGCCGCATCAAATTCAGGACTGATGGTTAAAAACTTAATCGCAACTATTTGACCCGTACTGGTCTGTTTTGCGCGATAAACACTGCCAAAACCGCCTTCACCGATTTTATCGAGTAGCGCATATGCTGGGGAATTAAAAAGTTTTGTGATGGCGTTTTTGGAAGCTAAATCTGTGTTCACCAGAAACCAACCTCGTTTTTTATTGTTATTTTGTAGCGGTACATCATACTAAGTCACCAAAATGACAAAATCAACCTTTTTTATTATGGGTATTATGAAAGATTTCTGTTAAATGTTTAAGTATGTAATAATCCCCCGATTGCAAATTTATGAACAGAATGTTTAAGAATAGACAATACCCAATAGGAAGCTGTGATGGCTTATTTAACCGCTGAAAACTCAAACAATAAAATTTATTTAAAACCTTTTCATAGGCTTGGACGTTTGCCCGATGCAGTAGATACCGTGGTAGAAAGCCGGGAAGTATCGCGAATACATGCGATTATCGAATGGATTGATAATCATTGGACCATTCGTGATGTCAGTAAAAATGGCATTTGGGTCAATAATGAAAAAATAAAATCCAACGAATCCTGTATTTTGACATTAAAAGATAAAATTTGTTTTGCCATTAAAGACAATATAAATTTTATTGTTGACAGTGTAGAAAGGCCCAGAGACGTGCTTGTGCCGTATTGTCATCAGGAAGTGGACGGTTGTCCGACAAAAGACCCGATATTTTTGGAGCAATACCATTTTTTACCTTCAGAAACCTCGCCGGAACTCATTGTATTTTATGATACGGTTGAAAAGGCCTGGTTTAGTGAGCAGGTCTCCAAGTATACGGTCAACCGGATAGCTGATGGTGAACTGGTTGAGTTTTCAGATTCGGTTTGGCAATTGATTAAAGTGGCGGATGTATTTCAACTAGAAACCATTGATATAAGTGATAAAACAGACAACGAAATGACGTTTGTTTTCAGTCTGAGTCAAGATGAAGAAAGCACCGAGTTAAGGCTTGAAGGCGATACTCAGCTTATCGATTTTGACATTCGCAGCCATCATTATTTAAGCGCATTATTGGCCCGCTACAGAAGCAACGATGCAATAAAAATGATTGATCAACATCTTCAGGGTTGGGTGCCAATCGACAAGTTGACCCGGGATTTGGGGTTATCTGAAAGCCATCTCAATATTCAAATTCACCGGGCCAGAAAACAGCTGGCTGATAAATTGAAAGCCCTTGGTTTGAGTGGCCCGATGTTGATTGAACGCAAAAAAGGACAGGTGAGGTTTGGGTCTTCAAACTTTAAAATATTTAAGGGCAAAGCGCTGGAAGTGGATGGCTTGGCAGCCAGTTAAACCATCACAGGTCTTGCGTATTACTTTCTCTATGAAAGCCCCATGCCCATCATCACTTCAAGGCTAACAGACAGCACGATAAGGTAGGCTGACAGGAACAACACCAATTTAAGCAATATTTTGGCCCAGTGCTCGCGATAAAACCGTTTCATTGCCAACAACAAATAACCGCACAGGTAGAAAAGTATTGGCGCTGCGATCACCGAGAGTACCATCATAACGCTGTTGGGTAACGGCATTAAATCGAGTATGTGAAAGGGCAGTGAAAGTATATATATCAAATAGACAAAACAGTGGATATGAATGGCAAATATTAAGTTAGATAAATAAAAGGTGCCACGGAACAGTAGCTGCAAAATCAATGTGAAGACCGGCAACAAGACGAACATTAATTTGGGGTAGTAAGCAGATAGGACTGATGATTCTGTGCTGTCGGGGCTGGTGTATGAGTCAAGCATGGCCATCATCAAAAAGAAAAGAATGCTCATAACCAAATACATCCGCAGTGGCGGCGTGTAGGTTACTCTTTTGCCGTCACAATAGGCCAGCGACAGCAGCCCGGGCTTTAGTAGCAGGGTTTTTACGGTGGTAAACAAGCGACCGTCAATATCTAGCGTTTCGTGTAGCATATCTTTTAGCGCAGGTTTAACCGGTCTCACAAAATTGATGACGCTCTGCCCACAGTGGTAACAGAACTTATATTGAGATTGTAATGAGCTATCGCAGTTGCGACAATTTGACATGGGGTTTAACTCGTTGAAGGGTAATGGTTTGATCATAGGTTACCCCAACCGTGGTGATAAAAATACTGGTAATGACGTGGTTAACTTTGTTTAGATGGCTTGGCTGGTTTTGCACTCGGATCTGGCTCAGGATTGATGGTGATAGAATAGATGACTGAGTTAATTTTCCATCCACCTTTGGTTTTGACCATATGCCAAGCTTCATCGCCCCAATTGGTTTTGTAATCGCCATTGTGAAAACTGTATTTAAAATGCACCGTGCCAATTTCACCGTCTGATTGGATGTTGATGTCCCAGAACTTTTCTTCTTTAGGTTTGGAGTCTGTCACTATCCAATCAATGAAGGACTCATAGTTGCCTGAATTTATTTTGCCTCGTTTTTTTGATCTTTCGGGATGTCTGGCCATGGTTTTGTCACTGACCACTCCTAACCATGGAATGTGCTCGCCGTAAAACAAAGAGAGGAATTTTTCTTTGTCTTTTTCTATCAAGGAAACTCGAAAGTCTTCAACAACCTGCTGAATATTCTTTTGGGCATCTTTATTGGTTGATGCATTTGCCTGAATCGACAAACACAATAAAATCGACAGGGGTAAAATTTTGAATACTTTCATCTGAATTCCTTATGAGCTGCGCCGGTTATTGTTGCCGGGCAAGCTGGCTGATTGAGGTTCAGAATTTGACTCAAAACACTGACTTTGGCCAATAAAGCTTTCTAAAATTTTCTAAAGTCATTGATTAATAACTGGTTTTTGTTGCGTTCTTTTTCGGTGATGCGCCAGTATGGGGTTTAAGAGGGTCAGCTTTCTATTGTCAATAATGGTGGCTGCGCGTCTGATATATTGTGCTTCTTGTTCATTGTTACCCTGAGTGTGCGCCAATTCGCTTAAAGCCAACAGCGTGACACTGATACCAATCGGGCATTGGATAACGCCGTGATAAGTCAGCGCATTATTGTAGGCGGTATAAGCTTCTTCAAATTGCTTTGTTGCCAAATTGATCATGCCTTGCAACTGGGCAATGTAAGCCCGATACAACCAATCGTTATTATTAAGGGCAAACGCATCGGCCACCAGTAATCGCTCGGCCGCTGCGGCGTAGTTTTTTTGTATATATTCAACGAACGCCAAGCCGTGATGTATGCGGGGCAACTCGGCCCGGTTGTCTGATTCACTGTTTTTGATTAGCTCAATGGCTGCGAGCAATTGGGTTTTAGCCTGCGAAAATTGTGATACGCCAACGTAAGACTTGGCCAGCAATCGGTGGGCAACAATATTATCGGGTTCTACCTGTAACAGGCTGTTGAATAACTTAACCGCTCCCGGATGTTCTCTTTTCTCTTGCAATTCAAGTGCCCTGACTAACAGCTCGCTGCCAAATTCAGAAGCCACTTGATGGTGGGTAATAGTGGGTGATTGTCCGGTATAGACGGCAATTTTTACAGCCAGTTGCGCTAAGGCTTCATTGATATCATTTTCAAATATGACACCACGTTTTATGTCGTTTTTAAAATTCAAAGTGTATTTTAACTGATAGTCTTGGGTTGCGCCCAAAAGTTGGCTTTGCACCACCAGACTCGCACCTGAGACTTCAAATATACGCCTGATGTCCTGTGGGTTGGGTGCCTGCGTGATATCTGCATCTTTCATTATCTCAAGCACATAAACAGTGTCCATCACCGCGAGTTTTTCTGATGATTGCAACACTGAGATAAGTTGATCCATCGCGCCTAGGTAGACCCATTGGTGATCAGTGTCTTGTATGTTATTTATTACGGGTAAAATAACCAGTGAACCTTGCAGTTTGGCTGAATCTTGATGGTTATCGGTGTACTTAAAGTAGCCCACCAAACACGCTATCACCGACAGACATAAGACGAACAGTGAGACACCTCGTGGCCAAGATGTTTCGCCGCTTTTTGGGGTTTGGGGGGTGGTCACTTTTTGTTGTTCAGCAATTTCGTCAACCGCTGCTTTTTCAACGGCCAATTCTCCAGCTGCCATTTCTTCTACCGGCTGCACCCATGCGTAACCCTTTCGCGGATGGGTTTTAATCACATCTTCATCGCCAAAGTGTTGTCTTAACTCGCGTATTGTTTGAAACAGCACTTGCTCATTCACTTCAACATCATCCCAAACCGCCGCCAGCAGCGCGGATTTAGACAGCACTTGATACGGGTTTTGTAAAAACATCAACAGCAGCGAAAAAGTCTTCGGCCGAATTTTAATTGTTTCGTCATTAAACACGATGTATTGCTGATGAACGTGTACAATCCGGTCGCAGGTTTTAAATTGAAGCGGCAAAATATCTCGCTTGGGCAGGTAATGCTGAATGATTGAAGCCTTTCACAATACGGTTGTATGGTCAAGCGTTGACTAGGAATTGAGTTGTGTCACATCTATTTTATAAAATAAAGGAAGTTAGTATGATTAACGTAACACCAAGATCAATAAAAACAGTATTGAGCGCTATAGGGCTGTTGTTTTTAACCGGTTGTACTTCAATGGCGCCGAGTTATTTCCCTGACATTGACGGTATTGATGCAAAAAAACAATTGCCATTAAAGGGCATGGCAGCCAATAAATTTTCATTGTCTAATATGAACGTCAACAAGGTCACGCTGCGAGCCAATACCATGAAGTCGCCCTACGGCGATAGTTATGCAGACTATTTGCGCCAAGCGTTGGTAGAAGAATTAAGGGTGAGTGGTTTTTTTGATAAAAATAGCGATATCGTTATTACGGGCACCTTAAAGGTGAACAACGTAGATGCCTCTGGTATCAGCGAAGGTGAAGCGAAATTAACGGCCGAGTTTAAAGTCACTGACAGTGGCGTGGAAATTTATAATAAATCGCACAGTATACATCATACTTGGGAGTCATCATTTCTTGGTGGAGTGGCCATAAGCGCTGCCGTTAACAACTATCCGCTGGCGATGCAGAAACTGGTGAACAGTTTTCTCAATGATGCTGAGTTACATCAGGCGTTGAAGCAATAACTGAGGTCATAAAAGTGACTGACCGGCTACGGTTTATCGCGTAGCCGAATAAATCAGATGAGTGTACTTACAAATAAAGAGACAACAACTCATCACTCCACGCTTTGGCTTTATCTTTTTGGAAGTCTTTGCGAGCATCTTTCATAAACTGCAAACCTTCTGGTGTGTCTAAGTCACCAATGGATTTTAGCGTCATGGCTTTATCTGACCAGTTGCTGCTTTTGGCGTACAGCGCCTTAAGAAAATCGAAGCTCTCTAGCGAACCCAAAATACCTAGGCTTGAGATCGCCGCCAAACGAATATATTCATCACTTGATCTACACAGTCTTTTGAGTTCATCAACCGCTTTTTTGTTGTTGCCAAAACCCAGTTGATAAACATCCAAATAATTACCACCGTTATTAACGGTGTTGATCAACTTGTCGACTTGTTGATCTGAGATGCTGTGTTTATACAACAACGCGTTTAACTTGGCTGAAAACTCTTTGACCAGAATGCCCATCGGCTCATTCATTGTCGGCTGAATAACTTCTTCGAAGCTCCATACTGGCACTTTGCCTCGTTTGATAAATGCGGTGATCCGCTTAGTGCCATCGTTGGTTTTAACATCTGCACTGAGCATGGTGAAGGTGATAAATGGGCTGAATCCATTGCTGCGATAGTTGCGCATACGGTATTTATTAACGGTGACATCGATACCGCCAGCTGGCGTAAAGTCCATGTTGATGCCACGGCTTTTAAGTTCTTTAACGGTGTTTTGTGTCAAAAAGCTGATTGGATCCAAAGGCGCACTGCCCAGTTTAAGCTGCGCGGGTAAAATCCCGGAGCTAAACATTTCATTACCCCGGTTGTCGGTGATCGTCAGTGGTGAAAAAGCCTGTTCGCTTTTTTGCTGGTAAGCAATATTTGAAACGCTTGGATTATTGATGTGATATGACGATGGGGCGCAACCCGAGACGGCCACAAGGGCGGCCACTGCTACAACGATTCTTTTCAACGTGAATTTCATTTAAACCTCTATCCTAAATTACATTTTTTGGGGGGGGCGATAATGCGCAGACATCCGCTGGCAAAATCTAGGGGGATAATTCCACATTAGTGGCGGTTTTTCAAGCAAATTGTTTTTTGTATATCGATTCATTTGAAGCTACGGCTATTGCCGTTGGGAAAGGTGATACGGCTCATTTTTTCCTGTTTTGTTATAGGCGAAACTGGCTGTTACACCGTTTCGGTTATAGACGTTAACAGGCCAAAATCGTTATAATCAAAGATGGATGGAGTTAGTTTTTACTAGTGAAACGATTTTATCAATAGAGGGAATGTGAACAACTTAAGGGTTTTCGGTAAGTGGTTGAGTTATTGGGCTATTTAGTTTGATATTTTTGTGCGGGTAGTGTTTTGTTAAACACACAGGACACAACAATGTGTGCCCTATTATTTTTCGAGAATAATTATCAAGGATACAAATTAGCTAACCCGCTGTAATCACCATAATAACGGTAGGCCCTAAACACACTGGCGCCATGA
>JABSOG010000419.1 GCA_013216025.1 Algicola sp.
CGCGCTTTGTCGATACCGGCAAACAAATATAATTCGTCTCGGGCACTGTCTTCAGCCATCTTGAAACCCAACAAACCGGTGGCCTGGGCCAGTGCTTCGAGGATCATCACCCCCGGAAAGATTGGCCGACCGGGAAAATGGCCGTTAAAGACGGGTTCGTTAAAACTGACGTTTTTAACCGCGTGAAGACTTTTCCCAGGCACAAAACCAACCACCTTATCTACCAATAACATGGGATACCGGTGGGGCAGTAATTCGAGTATTTCCTGGATATCAAATCCGTTATTTTCTTCATTGCTCACAGTAGATGTTCCTGTCTTTATTTTAAAGCTGCTTACTTTATATTAGCGCTATTGTTGTTTTGCATGTCGCTGAGGTATTTAATGGCTTTTTCGTGTTTACGAAGTTTGTGATACATATCGTCAAGCTGTCGTATTCTGACGTTGGATTTACGCCACTGTCGACTGGGAATGCTCGACATACCCGACGAGTAACCACCCGGCTCATTAATGTCTTTGGTCACCAGACTCATTGCGGTGACCAGTACGTTATCACAAATAGTCAAATGTCCGATAATCCCCACTTTTCCAGCGATTGCACAATTGGCACCTATGGTGGTACTACCGGCGATAGCACAGCTGCCGGCTATTGCTGTATTCTCACCAATAATGACGTTATGGGCTATCTGGCACTGATTATCGATGATAACGCCATTGCCAATGATGGTATCGTCAAGCGCACCGCGGTCGATGCAGGTGTTTGAACCCACTTCGACCCGGTCACCGATGGTGACACCACCAAGCTGCGGGATTTTAACCCATTGTTTGCCCTTAGGTGCATAACCAAAACCATCGGAGCCTATGACAACCCCAGCCTGAAACAGGCAATCACTGCCAATAACAACATTATGGTAAATAGAAATGTTTGCCCAAAGCCGAGTATTTCGCCCGATTTTACTGCTTCGCCCAATATAACAACCGGGGCCTATCACCACGTTATCTTCAATCACCACGCCCGCTTCTATCACGGCATTGGCGCCAATACTGGCGGTTGCTGCAATGCTTGCGTCTTGGGATACAACCGCAGATTGAGCAATGCCAAAAGCTTGTTCGGGGGTGGTATCCATCATCTGCGCCAGCAAAGCATAACCTAAGTAAGGGTTATCTAGCACAATGGCGTTAACATCGCTGTTTTGTTGGCAATATTCGAGTTCGTTGGGATGGAGCAAGACCGCCGTGGCCTTGGTTTCACCCAACTGACTGCGGTATTTTTTGTTACTCAAAAAACTAATGCAACCCTCGCCTGCATTGGCCAAAGTTGCAATACGGTCGACCCGACTAGTGCTGTCACCATGGACTTCACCGCCGAGTTTGTCCGCTATGTCTGCAAGGGTAATGGTTTTCACTATTTAAGTTTTTTGACGATGTCAGCGACTTTTTGTGAAATGTCTGCGCTGGTTGATTTGGCAACAAAGGCGACTGAGGTTTTGTGCAAAATCACGTCATAGTTACCGTCTTTGGCAATCTTTTCAATCGACTGTTGTACCAAAGCAAAGATTTTGTTTTGCTCTTCAGCACCACGACGCTGCATTGCAGCCTGCAATGGTTTGCCTTTTTCTTCGAGGGTCTTTTGTTGCTCAATGATGGTTTTTTTCAACTCATCTTGCTGATCCTCACTCATTGTTGCGCCTTCACGTTGCAGTTTGTCGTAGTTGTACTTGGCATCGGCTTGCAATTTTTTCAGCGCTTCTACCTGGTTTTTAAACTCGGCTTCTACGGTTTGCTGAATGGCGGCCATTTGTGGCAATTGCTTGGCGACGGCTTGTACGTCTACAATGCCGATTTTCTGATCTTTTGCTGCTGCATTGCCCATTAACATCAATGAACCGAGCAAGATCACTGCGGCGTTTTTAACTGCTTTATTTAACATAGTTTCCTCAATAGTGCGTTTAAGTTATCTTTTTATCGTCCTGAAACTCACATCCATGTGCAAATGTGAGATTTCAGGAAACCGCTACGTTCAAGCACAGCAGCGGCTGCCGAGTGGAACGTTGCTTACATTTTTTCAACATGGATGTTGTATATGCCGTAATTGCAGGAGCAAATGACGGTCAACAAGTTGAAATGACGGTAAATCCCTGTACCGCATAGCTTTTTACTGTTTGCTTTAGAAGGTAGTACCCACGTTAAAGCTGAATATGTCCACTCGGTCACCGTCACGCTTTTTAAGCGCTTTGGCAAAACTGAATATCATCGGTCCCATCGGCGACAACCACTGCAACGAGATACCCGATGACAGGCGATATTGGCCGGGATCAGAGTAATCTAGCATCGGCGACTGACCCACGTTGGGTAGTTGCGACAGGGTAGCATAATCAAATTCGGTATCCCAAATGTTACCGCCATCGATAAACAAGCTGGTTCTGACTGAGTTTTTCGCTTCGTCAGAAATAAGCGGTGTCGGGAATATCAACTCCAGTGAACCGGTCGCAATGGCGTTACCACCCACTGACGCAGTCCCGTTGGTGCCGCCTGTATTGAGCCCATCATAAGCTTCATCCAGTATGATAACATCCGAATTGCCGGTTTCATCCGGTGAACCACCAATACGGCTAGGTTCACGCCAAACGGCTTTTGGTCCGATGGTGTTGGCGGTAAAACCACGTACTTCGTTTTGTCCAGTTCTAAAGTTATCTCTAAACGGCAAAACCTGATCGAAACCTCGAATACTGCCGTAACCATTACCATAACCGAGCTTGAGCTTGGCCAAGAAAGTCCATTCGTGATTTTGGCTAAGCGGGAAGTAAAAACTGCCGTTATAGCTAAGCTTAAAGTACTGTACGTCAGAACTTGGTACTGTCATTCTCAGCTGGGCACTTTGGGTGCTACCAGCGGTGGGGAAAGTACCCCGGTTGATGCTGGTACGATACCAACCAAAACTGGTTTCAAGGTTGGTGTACTTAATGCCTTTATCTGGCGCATCTGGGTTTTCGAACAACGATTTGAACACTTTGATTTGTTCGTATTCAGTGATCTGCGAGACGTTCTCGTATTTGTAGCTCAAACCAAAGTTAAAGCTGTTCGCTTCATCCAGCGGAAAACTCATCGTTGAGCCGATACTATAAGATTTACTGCGATAATCAACAAACTGGCGCTGTTTGGAGGCGTCATAACTGGAGTAGTTGAGACTGCCACCAAGGCTGATGCCATCGATGGTAAAATAGGGGTCAGTATAAGAGAGATTAAAGCTCTCATAACCTTTGGAGGTATTCAAACCAATGCCAACACGGTTACCAGTACCGAGGAAGTTATTTTGCTGAATACCGGCCTGAAATGCCAAACCGTTGAAATCACCGTAAGAAACACCCGCATTAAATGAACCCGACAGTTGCTCTTTGATCCTGAAAACCACATCAACCTGATCTTCTTGACCAATAATAGGTTTAGTTTCAAATTCTACGGTTTCCATATAAGGCAAGCGCTGGATACGGATTTTCGACACTTCGAGCAATTCATTGGATAACCACGAGCCTTCCATTTGACGAATTTCGCGGCGCATAACCTCATCAGAGGTGGTGTCATTGCCGATAAAACTAATCCGGCGAACATAAATACGTTTGCCTGGGGTAACCTGAATGGTCAGCTTGACTTCTTTTTTCTCATCATCGATATCTGGAATGGTTTCGACTGTAGAGTTGGCATAACCGTAACGACCAAGGTAGTTACTGATCATTTTTTCGGTGTAAGTCACCACGGCGCCGTTATAGAGTTCACCATGACCGATGGGGATCAGTTTTTTCATGGTTTCTTCACGGCCAAGCAAGTCGCCGATAAACTCAAAACCAGTCACTTTGTATTGCTCACCTTCGTTTACGTTCAAGGTGATATAAACCGCGTCTTTGTTTGGCGTCACTGACACTTGGGTCGATTGTACGTCAAAACGCAAATAACCCCGGTCAAGGTAGTAACTTTTGAGTTTCTCGAAGTCCCCTTGCAGAGTTTGTTTGCGGTAGCGGTCATCTGACATGAAACGCCACCACGGCAAATCCTGCTGGGATTCAAACTCCAACATTAATTCTTCGTCAGAAAAGACTTCATTGCCAACGATGTTGATTTGGCGTACTGAGGCCGCATCACCTTCGTCGAACTCAAAATCGACTCTTACCCGGTTACGCGGCAAGTCAGAGATTTTGATGTCCATTTTGGCGTTGTATTTACCAACACTGTGGAAGAAATCGAGCAGCCCGTTTTTGATTTGCTGAATCATGGTTTTGTCCAGCGTCTCACCGGCAAGCAAACCATTTGAGGTCATGCTTTCCTCGAGTTGCTCATCTTTGATGTCTTTGTTGCCATCATAAGTGACCTCATCAATGATCGGTCTTTCTTTGACCACAAAGGTCACGACTTCAGCATCCTCATGGACTTCGATGTTGTCGAAAAAGCCGGAGCTGTACAGCTGCCTGACGGTTCGCGACAAATCAAAACCAGACACTTCGTCTCCGATACTAAACGGGATATGAGTCAACGTGGCACCAACAGTAACCCGTTGTAACCCCTCGATTTTCATATCTTTAACTACAAATTTTTCACCGCCCTGAGCGGCCATACTGGCACTTAACATCAGTGCTGCGGGCAAGACTCTTTTCACCATCATTATTTTAGAAATTTCCTACGACTACGACAAACGAGAGATATCATTTATGATTGCAATACCCATCAACAAAAACAACACGATAGCGCCAAACTTGAAACCAATTTCCTGCGCCCTTTCAGAGACCGATTTACCACGAATAAGTTCAATCGTATAATAAAATAAATGCCCACCATCCAATATTGGCAACGGCAAAAGGTTAATGACTCCGAGGTTGACACTGATCAATGCCAAGAACCACAAAAACTTAACGAATCCAGCATCGGCGCTGTTTCCAGCGCCTTGGGCAATCGAAATTGGCCCACTCAAATTCTTGACCGATACGTCAGCAGTGATCAATTTGCCGATCATAACAAAACTGAGCTTGATTAACTGCCCTGTTTTTTCAATTCCCTGATAAAAAGCATCCAACACCCCATATTCAATGGTAATTATGTATTCTTGCGGCCAAGTACCGCCATAAGGCCTAACACCAACAAACCCTTCAACAGTGCCCTTATCGGTCTTTTTGGCCTGGGGTGTAATGGTTATGGTAACCTGTTGATCACCCCGCATAACCTCAAACGGCAGCGGATTATTGGCGTTATTCTGAATCATTTCAACCATTTTTTCCCAGCTGTCGATAACCACACCGGCGATATTGACCACCTCATCACCCACTTTTAAGCCACCAAACTCGGCAGCTGAGCCCTCTGTAACGGCGGCAATTATGGTGGTCACAGCGGGTCGATAGCGGGTGATCCCCAGGGTTTTAAAAATCGGTTGCTGTTGCTGGTCGAGCTGTTTTCCCTCGATATCCAAAACATAACTTTTGGTTACATTGGTGTCTAAGGACAAGATTTCGATGTCGATGATTTTATTGCCAATACTTGGCACCAAAGCCAGATTGACGCCGTTCCAGTCGAGCGTTTCAGTGCCATTGACGGTGACGATTTGACCGCCTGCCTGGATACCACTGGCTTCGACAATAGAGCCTGGGTCAACCGAGCCAATCACTGGTTTGGCCGCTTTTTCGCCAATAAAAAACATCAGCCACAATACCAGCACAGCAAAGATGAAATTGGCCGCGGGACCGGCAAAAATAATGGCCATGCGTTGCAGCACAGTTTTGTTGTTAAATGATTGATTTTTAAGCTCACTCGGCACGTCTTCAACGCGCTCGTCGAGCATTTTGACGTAACCACCGAGCGGGATCAGGGCGATAACAAATTCAGTCCCTTGTTTGTCATGCCACTTAAACAACGCCTTGCCAAAACCAATAGAAAAACGCAGCACCTTGACACCATTGCGCCGAGCTACCCAAAAATGGCCATATTCATGCACCGTGACCAACAGGCCAAGGGCAACAACAAATGAACTGGCATTCCATAAAAATTCTAACATCACAGGTCTCCAGTTTTATTCTGTTGCATTGGTTTTTTTTTAATCATTGCGTTAGCACTTTTACCCACTATTTCACGGGCATAGTGCCGGGTTTGATGGTCAATCTGTAAAATCGCGTCAAGCGAATCAGCCGCTATGTTCAATGCTTTATCCAAACAAGCCCGGTTAATGCGGGCAATATCGACAAAACCGATTTGCCCCGCCAAAAACGCCGCGACGCTTATTTCGTTGGCCGCATTGAGCACCGTGGTCGCGCCTTGCCCTTCGTTATAGGCTTGGATCGCCAATTCGAGGTTAGGGTAACGGGCAAAGTCTGGCTCGGCAAAGGTAAAATTCTTCACTTTGAAAAAATCCAGTGGTTCGACCCCTGAATCAATTCTGTCGGGGTAAGCCAGTGCATGAGCAATAGGCGTGCGCATATCCGGATTACCCATTTGTGCCAGTACCGAACCATCAACGTATTGTACCATGGAATGAATGATGCTTTGCGGGTGCAAAACCACTTCAATGTCGGCAGGTTTGGCATTAAACATCACACAGGCTTCGATAAATTCGAGCCCTTTATTCATCATTGTGGCCGAGTCGACCGAAATTTTTTGTCCCATCGACCAATTAGGATGTGCGACCGCCTGTGCGGGGGTAATACGGTCAAACTGGTCAAGTGGCGTATTCAAGAATGGCCCGCCGGAGCCGGTCAACAAAATGCGGCTAATGCCCTGCCCTTTGAGGCTGGTTTGGGTGGGGTTAAGTTGCATTTTAGTGGTCAAACATTGAAAAATCGCGTTATGCTCGGAGTCTATCGGCAACAAGGTGGCATTGTGTTGACGTACTTTGTCCATAAACAACTGCCCGGTCATCACTAGTGCTTCTTTGTTGGCCAGCAAGATTTTTTTACCCGCTTCTACCGCGGCCAAAGTTGGCATTAAACCGGCGGCCCCCACTATCGCCGCCATCACAGTATCCACCTGTGGTGCGCTGCTGACCTCTGACAAGGCCAAAACACCAC
>JABSOG010000420.1 GCA_013216025.1 Algicola sp.
CATGTTCTTTAAGCCAAGTTTAGTGAGTATGTAAAACAACATATGACTCTTGCTCAACGACGGTGCCTGCTCAATCGTTGTACTCAATTCTTCGTCGAATTTATCATGACTCTTTACGGTCCAATAATATGCAATGGCTTGTTGCCATAAGGCAAGCCATGGTTCCATCGCTCTGATCACTAGGGCATTTTCGGGGTTTACAGCGGTAAAAGGGTCGAACTTCTGGGTATCTGACATGTTATAACTCCAGTTAATTATCGTTAGTACGCAGGTAGTGGCAGTTTAAACAGTGGGATCAGCAACGCGTCCCTGATTATCAAGATATTTTTCGGGGAGACTGCTTTTAGATAGTCAGATTGAAACATAGTGATAACTCCAATAAAATACAGGCTCCTGCACCATTCCTTTACTCACATCCTGTGTAGCATACGGTTAAGATTTTATTCTGACGGCAAGGTTTTCCACAGCACCTCAAGAATGAAGGTTTACGGATACAAAAAATCAGAATATGGACACTATAAACCCTTGGACCGAATCGTCAAGTGATTCACTTAATCAACAAACATCAACCTGTTACCGAATGTTGCAAAGCGCTTGTTAACCGCGATACTGAATTTGAATGATAGAGCAAAGGCATAGATCGTCAATTTGAACTTAAACTCTACAGGGAAGTGGGCTACGGATAGAAATTGAAAGTGAGAAAAGGAGGTTTGCTGGTTAAAGCCACGAATTTGCCGATCATTTTAGATTTACTCCTCGTCGTGGCGGTGGTGACTTGGTGAAAAAAAGTAACTAACCGAAAATGGCAGAGCTTCCCTACTCCGCCAACTTAACCCTATTCGATTAGAATACGCACACCCCGCTGCTCATACAACGCACAAAGGAATTGTGAAAACGTTCCTTCAATACCCCCCAGTTATATACTGGTGGTTTGGTACTGGCCGACACTTTTGGCTGAACACCAACATTTTTGTATTCAAAATGAACCTGCTCTGTTATTTTCATATTCTCGTCGACTACGGTGGCATGGCTGAGGGTAAAATCACCCAAACTCAATGACTGTTGCAACTGAAGGTCTAATGTCGCTTTATTATTGCTATCGACCGACACCCCAATGATCACATCTTGATTGACCAACGGGTTTCTAATGCCGGTTGGGATCTCAACTAGGTTGACCGATTTGGTTTTCTGACCACTGAAAATACTAGTAGAGGTAACCACACCCGCACGGCTTTTAACCGTCACGTCAATATCTCCTTCAAGCATCGGTTGCTTAGAGTATTGCCTATCGACCAACTCATCAGAAAATTCAATTTGATCATGAGACTCAGCATTAAAGGCCCTTGAATAGGCGCCAGCTACCGCGCCATTGCCAAACTTACCGCCGGTCAGTTTTGACACTGTGCCACCAACGGCCGCCGCCACCATAACTCTGGCTACTCTGTAAATACCACTTTTACCTTGGTAAATACGCCCAATTTGTGGCGACAAAGCTTCGGTCGCGCCAGCGGCAAAGAAACCATGGCCAAACTTACCACCTTGCAATGAACTCATTATACCACCGGCCATCGCATGACTAAGCGCTTTAGACCCCATCCCCGACACCATTTTTCCGGCTTCGTTGTAACACGATGAACACCCCATATTGGTATTGGCATACGCCGAGCCTATCATTTGGAAGACCCCGGCAGAAATACCGGCGTAAATGCCAGCCTGCATTGCAGTGCCACGACTATATCCATGAGCTCGGGCATTTTCATAAGACAATGCCGCCGCACACACAGCCACCGCCGGACCACAATACATCGACGCAATGGCAGCCACAATTTGGCCGCCACTGTATGACAATTTACTGAATACCCAACGAATGGCTTTAGACAAAATAAAGGTATGACCACTCGGATCGGTACCAGCCAGTGGATTGTTAATCACATAGCTGTAACGATTAAGGTTCTGTGTGTTTTTCGGTGCCTGCACCACCGGATCGGCTTGAACAAAACGCCCCAGAGTCGGATCATAGATACGCCCATTCATATGAATAAGGTTTGCCGAATCAATATGCTCCTGACCGGTGAAACCTCGGTTGGTTATATCCAACAATCCTTGCAAACTCGGTGCGCTATATATCGCAACAATAATGTTTAAATCATCCACGCTTCGACGCTGACCAAAGGCATCAAAACTGGCCCGCTCACTGATAAGTCCAGCAGCATTGGTCACCGCATCTAAACTGCCCAAATGACCTTTATGCAAGTAACTCACTTGCTGCTCACCCACGCCATTACTGTCGGCAATCGCATAACTGCCCAAATAACGTTTAAAACGGGGTAAACCATCAGGTTTGGTGATCACTTGCACATTACCGATGTAATAGGTGGTGGTTGCTTCACTGCCATTGGCATTGGAATCGACCCGCTTGTAACGGTTGTGCTCGCTATCATAATCAAAGGTAGTGAGTTTCTCGTTGGCTTCAATCCGAGTGGGTTTATTAAAGGCACTGTAATTAATCGAGCGTTTAACTGCTTGACTACTGGTATCATTACTGCGGGTTTGGTTACCATTGGCATCATAACAGTAAGCGGTATTGCCCCTTGCTGATACCGCATGAGGACCTGCGACACGACCACATTGGCTCTGCTCATAGTGAAAGGTCTCACTGGCCCCTAAACTGCCCTGTCCCATCGCGGTAATATTGCCGTTGTGATCATAACTCATCGCCTTGGTATGTACCTCAACACCGCCGATGGTGCGATAGACATCTTCCAGTCGATTAAGCGAGTCGTACTCAAACCGCTCTGACGCACCATTAAGATTGTTACGCACCCGCAAGTTCCCCAAACCATCAAAGGTATGCGACCAATGTTGAATAGCGCCTTGGGTACCGGCAAAAATAGAGTCGATTAAACCGCTGGCACCATCATAAGATCTGTTGGTGGTACGATCACCGCCTTGACGCGATGAAGTCACATTGCCCAAAGCATCCATAGCCAACACTTCAAGATAAACCTCACCTTGGGTGCCTTCACGAGCTTCTTGCTCTTTGGTTAAATAACCACGCGCATTATAGTGATAACGAATACCCAGCGACTTGGTGTTGCTGGTAGAGGCATCAAACCGCTGAAATACCCGGCCGTACTCATCAAAGCTGGTTTGGTTGTAATAAGCCGTGCCGTCAATGGTGGATGTAGTGTGGTTGCCACGGCCAAAACCGTCATAACCAAAGACCAATGAAGGGCCACCAACAATCGATTGAGACTGCAACAGATGACTGTTGCCATAAACATAATCCGTTTGTTCACTGTCTACTGTGCGTTTAAGAATACGGCCAAGATTATCCCGGTAACGAGTCGTAACTTGTTGTTTGGCATCCGTTCCAGTAGCCACCTCTCCCAAGGCGTTATAGCTATAAAACCACTCGCCCATGTTAGGATCATCAGTGCTGGTTTTTCGGCCCAAGCGGTCAACCACATTAACCACCTGCTCGTCGTCAACGCCAGTAACTCGGGTTAACACTCCTGCTGCGTTATACTCGTAACTCATGCTCTTGGCGTTGTTATCAGTCACCGCAACCACATCACCATGGACATTTTTGCGTTCTACCTGATTCAAGGA
This sequence comes from Algicola sp., assembly GCA_013216025.1. Classification (GTDB taxonomy): domain Bacteria; phylum Pseudomonadota; class Gammaproteobacteria; order Enterobacterales; family Alteromonadaceae; genus JABSOG01. The sequence goes on from JABSOG010000420.1 coordinate 3,613, forward strand.
CACAGTAAAGCCATTCAAAGTGGAGCTAACCGTTGAGCTAACCGTGGTTTTGGCATAACTATAATTCGTCGTAGTCACATCGTCAGCATCAATCATCGACTCAATTCGACCCAAACTGTCAATGGTATTCGAAACCCAATAACTTGGCGCCCTACTTGCGCTGGCATTTGATTTTTTAACCACCTCGCCATTGGCATTGTAACGGCTGTACTGATATATCCAGTCGTCGGCTGCAAAACCTTGCATCACTTCGGCCACCAGTCGTCCGGCTTTATCGAAGTACTTATAGGTCGTTGGACTGCCTGCCATGATCACTCTTTGCACCAAATCATAGCTTTCATTAATAGCAGGCGCGCCTATCTCGGGGGCATCTTCAACAAAACGACGAGTATTTTTAGTAAACGACCCTAACGAATCACGACGAAAATATTCACTGCCAAAGGCATCATACTTAATCGTGGTGACAACCCCGTTGATATCGGTCGATTGGCTTATCTGTCCCCAGGCATTGCGTTGGTTGGTCGTCGCACCGATAAATGACTGACTGCCAGAGCTGGCAATAAACAGAGCCTCGCTGTCATAATTGTTCACCTTAACCCGATAGACCTTGAGTGGATCGTCATCGGTAGTCGGTGCAATACTGGTACACGTTGGGGTATAATGGTTACTGTAATTGATGGTTTTAACTGTGTTGCCGTAGCCATCAAAACACTTCAAGGTGCCCAGATACAAATGCACATCAGAACCATTGGCATCGTCTTCAACTTCGCTGCGATTAAACGCGCCGGTAGTATCATCATACTCAAATGAACTGGTTCGAATAATATCTGCTGCCGGATAGCTGTCACTGCGGCTATGCGTCACGGTCGTCTTTTCAACCCGGTTTAACCACCAATTACTAACACTTTCATTGGCCGCAGAAAACTGATTGACCGTGCTCGTTGAAGCAGTCGAATTTGAATTGGTATGATCGGTAACCGTAACACTCACGCCAGTCAACTGAGCATGGTTATCGGCAAAGGCGCTGTAAGTATTATCCGTTACAGTCGTACTAATAGCCTGCGCCAACCCAGTATCACTATTGATCACATAAGCATTTTCGGTGCTGCTATCCAGATAAGGAAAATACACAGTGCCACCATTTAACATCATCGGCGTACTGACATAAGTATTGGTGGCATGACTCAAGGTTTGCTCACCCAACGTTTGAGTAGTCGTGGTTGGTAAACCGGCATAAGGGAAATCTTGACGATATTGGGTGAGCGTTTCAATGCCTGTTTGTGCATCAGTCGATTTTATCGTTGCAAAACCCAAATTGCCTCGGCCACCAGCCTGTAACCTCAACCCGGAGTAAAAATAATTCACCTCGGCCTTTGCTGCCCCTAGATATTGATCATTACCATTATAACCCGGCGCACTACTCGATACTGAGCTGACAACCTGAGTCGCTGAAATCACATCCACCACGGCCGAACCATTACCCCAATTCAGCGCATTGGCACCGATTCCACGGCTGTACACATTGGCGTTGGTCAGTGGTTGATAAACAATATCGGTTATCATGCCCCTGCCATTGTCGATTTTTTCAATCTTGGCCTTGGGCTCAGTGTTTGCATCAGGGTATTTGACTATACGTTTATCACCGATGTCAAAATACAACAAGTCGGCGTAACCATTACCGTTGTAATCGATGAATGAAACGTCTTCACGTTCAAGCTCACCACGAATGCCCGCAGGAATACTCATACTTTGCACTGGGGCAAAATCATCATCACTAAAGGGAATGTAATACCAGCGGTCAACTGATGATTGGTAATAAACAAAATCTAGCTGGCCATCAACATTGATGTCACCAAATTGAAAATTGCTATAGTCTGAGTTATCACGGTAACCCGACACTAGGCCGACATCAGCCACCGGGGCCAAATCATCACCAGTAGACAAACGATAACGCCATTTAACCTCTGACAAGTCAGACCATGGTGCGCCATTAAATACCAAGTCGCTCAAGCCATCACTATTGATATCGGCCACCAGAATTTCACTTGATCCTGCAGAAAACTCAGCATCGGCCAGCTCAACCATGGTTACCGTGCCATCGTCAGCCTGCTGGGAGATAAATACTGTGTAGCTCACAGTGAAATCCGATATCGAGGCCACAAAATCGGTCAAGCCGTCACCATTAAAATCACCAAACTGTTTGGCAGTAAAAGCAGGTGACAGCCCTCTGGTATTAGCCTCTACCGTAATCGTTTGCTCGGTATCAAACAGCGAATTGACCGTAGTAAAATAACTCAATTGATGATTACTGCTGCTCCAATCTCTAGTGATCTTGTCGATTAAATCCGGCCGACCGTCACCGTTGACATCAGCAACCACCATCTCGTGCAAACCAATGGTCGAATCCAGTGATTGTGGTTGCCAATAGGTATTGCCTTGAGCGTTTTCGCGCGACAACAATACAGTCCAAAAGCTATCGTTTTGGCTGCGATGTTGATAAAACAACAAGTCTTGCCGACCATCACCGTCAACATCGGCTACCGTTACCCCTTTATTTAGAGCGTAACCGTTATACAGAGTACTACTATAATTGTACGGTGCAGGTGCACCGCTGGCGGTATAACTATTGCCAATTCCCTTGAGGCTATGAATGGTAAAAGGCACTACATCTAAAGGCTGAGTACCGTTATCGGGTTCAAATGACAAATATACCATGTCGGCGTAACCATCACCATTAAAATCCATCTGCCGGGTCACTGGCACATTGCTTTCATTGATGCTGGTATAACGGGCATTGCTGGATATTCCAACGGTAAAGTCGGTCCATTGGAAGGTGGTCGCAGGTAAACATAACCCCGTTAACGAGCCATCACATTGATTGATCGAATCCAGCATGGTTTCACCGGTAGGCTGATTGCTATAGTCAAAATGATAACTGTTGATGGCGCTATTGTTGTGGTTAGAGATCACCACCGCATCCAACCGGCTATGCTGTTCAAACTTCACCCCCGCAGAATAACTGGTACGGGTATCTGTTCTCATTGCATTGATGTTATATTGAAAATCGACCGTATTGCCGCTGTAAACGATACTGTCGAGCAAATGTTCATTAACGCCAAGACCGCTACCACCACTGGTATAGTGATAGGTAATTTCATTGTCGACATGATCTTTTTGACTGTTGACGTGCCAGCGGATCGCCGTAGTTTCATCGAGCAATACACTGTCATCAGTATTGCCGTATTCGCTGAATGAACCGTCGGCTTTTTCCACCGTGAAATACGCCGGTCCGTTGCCAGCAGTCCCTTTGGAAATGACTCTGGTCTGACTATCAATGACTGTTCTATATTGGGTATCATTAGCACCATAAACGCCCACAACCCCGTCTTCATTGGCGACCGTCACCAATCGCTGACCATT
>JABSOG010000421.1 GCA_013216025.1 Algicola sp.
CAAAGCCGCACCGAAACTCATCGTCTTAAAACCAGCGTTGAGGTATTGGTCGAAGCCTCGGGCAGTCCCAAACAAGATTTGCTGGGCAATTCTGCTGCGATGGATCAGGTGCATTCTATTATTCGCCGCACCGCACCCACTGACGCCAATGTGCTGATCATCGGCGAAAACGGCACCGGCAAAGCCTTGGTCGCCCAAGCGCTACACAGTCAAAGTTTGCGCTGTGACAACGTTTTTATGTCGGTCGATTTGGGGGCTGTGTCTGAGACCTTGTTCGAATCTGAACTGTTTGGCCATAAAAAAGGCGCTTTTACCGGCGCAGACAAAGACCGCACCGGACGTTTGGTTGCGGCCAGCGGCGGCACCTTGTTTTTAGATGAGATTGGCAACATTCCGCTGCAACTTCAGGCCAAATTACTCACCGTGCTTGAGCAGCGGCAGGTTTTTCCGCTGGGCAGCAATCAGGCCATCGACATTGATGTTAGGGTGATAGCCGCAACCAACGTCTCGCGTGAGACGCTGGTAGACGAGCGAAAATTCAGGCAAGATTTGTTGTTTCGGCTCAATACCGTTGAGATCACCGTACCGCCATTGAATCAACGCCCTGAAGACATCAGCCAAATCGCCAATCACTATATCGGCTTTTATTCTCGCAAATATCGCAAGCCCCCCAGAGCGTTGTCTGAGCAGGCACTTGCGGCCGCCAAAGTTTACCATTGGCCGGGTAATGTGCGGGCTTTGCGCCATGCCATAGAGCGGGCGGTGATTTTGTGTGAAGGCAACGTGTTTGAAGCTGCTGATTTACAACTCGATAATGCAATGCCAAAACCGCCTGTGCAGACTTTACAGAATGGGCAGGCCTTGAAGACAGCTGCACCAGCGCCAGTAAGTGAACTACCCTTGAATGATCTCGGCCAAGACCTGAATTTAGATCGGATGGAAAAGCGGTTGGTCGAAATGGCGCTGAGCAAACACCATAACAACATCAGCAAAGCCGCCAATGAACTGGGTTTGACTCGGGCAACCTTGTATCGACGGATAGAAAAATATGGTTTTTAAATCGTTTGCACTATCGATAATCATGCGAGTCGCCTTGTTGCTGTTGACATTATGCGGCTTGAGTCTTGCCTTGATAAGTTCGGGATATTATGGGGTTATCACGTTATTGGCGTTGGTTGTCAGTGGGCAGGTGTTCGAATTATATCGGTATGTTAACAAAACCAATTTGCAGCTCATTCGGTTTTTTGAATCGGTGCGTTTTGGTGATTTTGGCCAGCAATTTAAATCCTCTGATCAAGGTAAGGGGCAGGGGGCAGGACAAGGGGCTGGATTTGACGAACTTGCCGCCGTATTCAGCGACCTCTTGACGCGCTTTAACGACGCCCGAGAAAGCCAAGAACTGCAACTGCGGCAACTTAAATCGATGACTGAACATATACCGGTGCCGTTATTGTCATTGCATCCGGGCGGCGATATTCGATTACACAACAATGCTGCCCGTCAGCTGTTTGGCAGTATGGATGTGAACAAAATTGACGATTTGGCACTGTACGGCCAAGATTTTATGAGTGCCATCAGGAACCTTGCGCCCGGCACTCGCCAATTGGTCAACTTTAAATTCGACGGGGTCGAGCGCCAGTTAACGGTGGTGATAAGCCAAGTGTTCACCAATACCACCACTCGCACCGTCAGCGAAAACCTGATCAGCCTGCAAGACATTCAAAGCGAATTAGACAGCGTACAATTGCAGGCATGGCAAGACTTGGTCCGGGTATTGACCCACGAGATAATGAATAGCATCACCCCGGTGGCATCACTGGCTAAAACCGCAACCGATTTGGTTGAAGACGCTAGCGAAAAAGTCACCAATAACGCCAGCATTGAAGAAATACTCGACGAACTCAATGACGTAAAAAGAGCAACCTCTACCGTGGCCCGGCGCTCAGACAGCCTGATGCAGTTTGTGCAAAGCTACCGCAGCTTGACGCAACTGCCCACGCCACAAAAACAAAAATTACCAGTCGAAGCACTGTTTCAACGCCTACACTCGTTATTTCAAAAACCGTGGCAAGACAAAGGCATAACACTAAACATTCAAATTGAGCCCCCGTCATTAGAATTATTTGCCGACCCAGACCTGCTCGAACAAGTGCTGATAAACCTGCTGACCAATGCCGAACAGGCGCTGCTTAACGCTGAACATAACACAGAGCAAAGCACTGATTTGCCCGTATTAAACCCCTGCGTTAACCTCAAAGGCCGAATGAACCAGCGCGGTTACGTACTGCTCGAAGTGGCCGACAACGGTCCCGGTATTCAGGTTGAGATAGCCAAAGAAATATTCATGCCGTTTTACACCACCAAACAAAAAGGTTCCGGGGTCGGTCTGGCCTTAACCCGCCAAATCATGATGGCGCATGGGGGTAATGTGAGCTTGTCTGCCTGTGAGGGCGGTGGGGCGCGGTTTACTTTGATTTTTTGATTGAGCGCGAGCGAGTGTTGCAGTGGGAAAGAGCTGCCTAAGTAGCTCTTTTCTTTTTCGGTGTGAATGATAATGATTGATGTTGAGGTTGCGAAGCAACTAAGTCTAACAATACATAATCAAGACTTGTGTTTCAATTTTTTATGGTTTAGTAAGCAAGTCGGGTTCTTCAAAGATCCAACCTATATCGTCAGTTAAAATCAGTTCGAAAAACGTATCTGGCGTATCATATTCTGGGGGGTGGGTGTTGACAGGGATACTCGCTCCACAGGCTAGGTCTTTATCGCGGTAAGAAAGTTGCCAATTTCTGGCCCTTTGAAGACTCGCGCAGTCTAATCCTTTGACAAATTTTAGATTTGCGCCAAAGAGGTTTGCGCCGGCGAGGTTTGCTTTGTATAAAAAAGAACCTCTTAAATCTGCGCCATAGAGGTTACTTTGAGCTAACATCGTTTTAATGAGGTTGGCAGAATGGAGACTGGCCTTGGTTAAATCTGAATCAAACAATGCCACTCCTTCAAGATTGGCAAAGTTCATTGAAACGCCAACAAGGATAGCTTGACCCAAGGACACAAATCTGCATTTGGTTGCGTCTGTGATATTGAAGCTATTTATTTTTTCTTCGAATATAGGTGATTCTCGCCATAACTCGTTTAAAGTCTTTTGGTGGCAACCCAAGTCATGCTTATAGCTAACAATAATGCTCGCAATACTGCTCACTTTATTTTGATGACTAGGGGTGTCAGCAATTGGTTGTGGGTCTGTGATTAAAGATTTCATCGTGCGAATCGGGTGCCAAAAATCTGGCTCAACTGGCAGTGCATATCGCTGGAGGTCTATTAATAGCTGAAACATAGCGGTTTGCCGCTGTGTGTCAAGCTGCGTGATGTACGTGTTTAGTCTATTTTCATATCGATCCAAAAGATTCTCGTAATGTTGTGTGGCTAACCCAAACAGAGCACAATAAATACCACATATCCAAAGAGGCAGAGTAGGATGGTTTTCTTTGTTTTCGCTGGCGGTGGCTTTGGCTGCTATGAATGCAAGCCCAGAGTACTTCCATAACCATGGTATTAGGAGGTCCGCAGCGGTGTAGTACCAGAGAAAGGGTAGTAGGTAAGATGCACCAGTGTATCGCCATAGCGGCAGCATCAAATATTTGATTATATCGTTACGCAGGGATTGGAAAAATACATCTCTAGTCATTGTTATCCTCTAAACTTTTTGGGTGTATGGAACATTTACCAATCGAAAATACGCCCCAGCCATTCTTGCTGAATTCGCCTTTACGTTGTGCGGCATCAAATGATAAATAACGACCCGATTTATCTGATTTAATCATTAGTTTAGCGGGGTTAACAATATACTCACCATTGACAGACTTAGGTTTAAATATTATTTTATGGCCAACTTGTCTGGCCCTGCACTTTTTTTGCTTTGACCCCCTTGCACAGCCTCGGTTCCTCCAGCTCCTATCGAAGGGAGGTTTGTCAGACAAATTCATTGATTCTACGCTTGACTTTATTTATACTATAAATACGATAATGTTAAATCCCAATCTACAGGCGTTCAAATGAGTTTGGTTAACTACAGTGACTTAAACGGTAAAACCGTGTTTATTACGGGCGGCTGCTCGGGCATTGGGGCGGCCATGGTTCGCGGGTTTATCCAGCAGCAGGCGGTTGTGGCGTTTGTTTCTAACGACAAAGCGGCAGGTGAGCAATTGTGCCTGCAAATCGAAGCAGAGTTGGGCGACAAACCGTTATTTCAGTATTGTGATGTTTGTGATGTTGACCAGCTTCAAGCTTGTCTGGCATCGGCTGCTCGGCAGTTAGGCGATATCGATATTTTAATCAATAACGCGGCTAATGATGCCCGGCATACCCTCGATTCGATGGTGCCTGATGAATGGGACCAATCGCTTAACACCAACTTGCGACCCTTTTTCTTTACTGCGCAAAGCGTTGCCCCAGCCATGGCGGCCAAACAGTGCGGCAGCATTATTAACCTCAGTTCTAACTCGGCTATGTTGGGTCTATCTGGCTACCCGGCCTACGTTACCGCCAAAGCGGGCATTGTTGGTATGGGCAAAGCACTGGCCCGTGAACTGGGTGGCTCGGGTATTCGGGTTAATACCTTAGTGCCGGGCTGGGTGATGACCGACAAGCAAAAAGAACTGTGGGTTACACCCGAGGCGCTAAAAGAATGTCTGTCGCAACAATGTTTGCAGCAAACCATTAGCGAAGAAGACATCGTTTATGGGGCGTTGTTTTTGGCGTCACAAGCGTCAAAAATGATGACCGGACAGACACTGGTGATTGACGGTGGGCGGGTCTAATGCAACAAATTATTATCGATTGGGGCTCTACTAACTTTCGAGCCTGTTTATTGTCAGAACAGGGCGAACTGATCGCGCAAAAGTCTACCGACCGAGGTGTGTTTAGTTTCGATGGTGAAGGCTTTGAAGAATATCTGACGCAGCAATGTGGCGAATGGTTTAATGACGATGCTTTTGGCCAAGGGAAGGTGATCATGTCGGGCATGATTGGCAGTCGCAATGGTTGGTTAGAAACTGATTATCTGCGTTGCCCGGTGAACGCCAATACGCTGGCTCGCGCTGTGGTATCGGTGCCAAACGCGCTGGGTTTAGATATTTCACTGGTGCCGGGTGTTAGTTATCATGCAAGTCAAAACAGTGCTGATGTGATGCGCGGTGAAGAAACCCAAATCATTGGGGTTATGGCTCAACTAGGCATAAAAGAAGGCGCGAAAGATGGCTTGATTTGCCTGCCCGGTACTCACAGCAAGTGGGTGACGGTGAGTGATCGCTCAATCACCGCACTAAGCACTTTTATGACCGGCGAACTGTTTTCGCTGTTAAGCGAGCAAAGCTCGCTGGCCAGCCTGTGTAGTGATAGCACCTTTAATCAAGCGGCTTTTACCGCGGGTTTGGTTCATGCGCAGCAAAACGGTTGTTTGTTGAATCAGCTCTTTACCGTTCGGGCCAAGTGCCTTACCGGTCTGTTGCAACCCAATCAATCTCACGCGTTTTTATCGGGTTTGTTGATTGGCAGTGAGTTTGTCGAAGCCACCCGGTCTTTTGTCGGCAGTGAACTGATCTTAGTCGGCAATCAGGCCTTGTTGTCTCACTATGCGCTGGCCGCTCGCCATTTTGGCCTAGATTGTACGCCGCTCGATGCCACCAAAATGACCATTGCCGGTTTAATTGGCATCTCTAGCCTAGAGTCGGCCTTCAACAAAGAGAAAATTGCATGTTAAATTCTTATCTCGACAGATGTCCTTTGGTGGCCATTTTGCGTGGCATCGAACCACGTCAGTGCATACGGGTAGCCGATGTGTTGCTCGAAGCCGGTTTCACCACCCTTGAGGTACCGCTTAATTCACCCGATGCTTTGCCGTCAATCCGTTTGCTTAAAGACCATTTTGGTCACAGCGCTTTGATTGGCGCAGGCACGGTTATTCGGGTCGAACAGGTCATGGCGGTTTATCAGGCGGGCGCAAGGCTGGTTTTTTCGCCCAACTGCGATATCGATGTGATCAAAACCGCCAAAACATTGGATATGGTGTCGATACCGGGTTGCGCCACGCCAACTGAGGCTTTTGCGGCAATCTATGCTGGGGCCGATATGTTAAAACTGTTTCCGGCGCAATTGCTTACCCCGGCTGTGGTGAAAAGCATGGCTGAGGTATTGCCATCCATTGGGCTGCTGGGCGTAGGCGGCATCAGTGCCGACAACATGAAAGACTATGTGGATGCGGGGTGTACTGGCTTTGGTCTTGGCGGGGCGTTGTTCAAACCGGGTAAATCTATAGGCAACATTAAAACCGATGCCAACAGACTCATGCAGGCATTTTTGGCTGCCAAGGAGGTGGAATGTGAAGCCGTCTAAGCCGCTTACGCCATTGCCTGAAAAAGCTTTAAAGTCTAAAACATCTCTGCGCAGCAGGCAATGGTTCAACAACCCGCAAGACCCGGGCATGACTGCTCTATATGTCGAACGTTATTTGAATTACGGCCTGACCCTCGAAGAGTTGCAATCAAACCGGCCAATCATTGGCATCGCCCAAACCGGATCAGATTTGGTGCCTTGCAACCGCATTCACATTGAATTGGCCGACCGAGTAAAAGCAGGCATTCGTGATGCGGGTGGCATTCCGCTCGAATTTCCGGTGCATCCGATTCAAGAAACTGGGCGCAGACCCACCGCCGCACTTGACCGCAACTTGCAATGTTTGTCACTCATCGAAGTGTTGCACGGCTACCCGCTCGACGGTGTGGTGCTGACCACCGGTTGCGACAAAACCACACCTGCATTGATCATGGGGGCTGCCAGCGTCAACCTGCCAGCCATTGCGTTTTCGGGCGGACCGATGCTCAACGGTGACTACAAAGGCCAGTGCGTAGGGTCGGGCACGGTTATTTGGTCAGCGCGCAAAGAGTTGGCGCAAGGCAAAATCGACTACAACGAATTCATGACCAAAGTGGCTAGTTCTGCACCATCATCGGGGCACTGTAATACCATGGGCACGG
>JABSOG010000422.1 GCA_013216025.1 Algicola sp.
TAAACGCTCTAAAATTCTAGATTAGGGATTTAATTCTGTCTATTATTTATCCTTTGAATGTGACTGTCCTTGATGTCTTCCCAAGATGTTAGAAGGCGAGTGTTTTGAGGTGCTTGTGGCGACTTTGAGGGGGATTTGCAACAGGGATAAAGGTTGGAACTGGTTAAATATCGTAATTTAGGGTTTTAATCGAGTGAGGTTAAAACCCTAGGTAGAATGAGGCTCCGCAAGGGGCCCACATAAACGACCTCTGCACGTTCCTGTTAAAGGCGGATGGCGTAAACATCGCCCCTTGTATATTGCTCAACGGTTTGTTCAGGTAACTCGGCAAGTGCCTTGGCGGCATATTTTTTAAGCTTATTATATCGTGCACTTTGGACTGTCACCTCCAGCACTGTCCTGTATCTAGCAGACTGGCTAGTGCCCAGCAAACGACAAACCCAAGATGCGGCATCTCTATATTTTTTACTTTGTTGTAAACCGTACAAACGCTCTGCGGCCAAATCTAGGTCGAACCGAGTGGCTTTGCCATTATGATACAAATGCTCGACGTAAGACTTCAACGCACCAGCCTGAACCGCTGCCATGGGGTGTAAAGTGAAATCGTTGACCGAGACAGGACCGGTCTCCATCCCTTTTACAATCCAGCTTTTCTTGTCGGCAGCATAATCAAACATAACACGGCCTGCGTCCCCAAACCTTACATAGAGATGATTCCATCCCATAACATCGTTGGCGGTTTGTGATTTGTCAACGCTGACAATCGCTCTTTTGGTCGGCGTGCCCATTAGTTCTAACACCTGGGCTAGGGGTTGGTGAGTTTTTATCTTAGAAAAAATCACAGCTGAAAACGAATTAATGTCTTTTCGTTGTTGGTCGACTTTTTGTCTGAAGGCATCAAGGTCTACTGCACCTTTGAAAAACCGTCCTTTGGAGCGTTTACGGGTTTTTTTCAATGCACTGCGAGCATATTTCTTGAGCTTGCTGTCTTCATCTGAATTTAATAATTGGGTAAGGAAATACTGATATCGCCTGCTTTTACTGGTACCTATTGCTCTTATCAGCCAAGCGGCGGTGTCAACACTGAGCATAATTTCTTTGTCAAGTCTTTTGGCTACCAATTCTGCACAAAAATCGATTAATTCAAGATCTTGAATCTCGTTAAAAACAATGGTCTTGGCAATGACTTTGGTATAGAGCTGATTATCGCGAGTCATCAAATCGGCGAAAATTTGATATTTGCCCTCAATGGCTAAAACTGGCTTGGCGAAAAACAACGATAATAGTAAACAACTGGCTAATATAAAATCTTTCATTGATACTGACTTCCATTGGTTATACGGTTACATGCGGGTCGCCATTTTTGCAGAATAGATTGGTTATGACAAGGTTTGTGCTTACAACAATTTCTCGCCGCTTAGCAGGGCGTTATACGAACTGGAGATATGTCGTGAGTTTAAATTTTTCAATAAATAAGTACATTAATCTTTCTGAGAAATGGCTGACAAAAATTGTATTGGTGTGGTGCTTGGCTTCATTCTTAATCGGTCTGTTCACTTTAGATGATTTAGCTTTAGTCATTGCCGCTCCGTTGATGACAGTTTTTATGTACTTTGCTGGGATGGCAATGCTGGGGAACGCCTTAGGACAGTCACTTATAAAGCAAAAAAAGTGCTCTCTTAAAGTGACTGTCCTTTAATTTTGCCCATTATGCTAAGTCTCTTGATGATGCTGGTGAGGAATTTAAGTTAACATTATAAAGTGTTGTCTGTTGTCCCGTACTAACCGCTCGGATAGCTCGGGCAACCTCTCTGTCCCATGTTAATAGTTCAGATAAGGACCGCTAAAGACAGTCACATTAATAGATTTAGCAAGTATTGAGAAACTCTATGAATAAATTATTAATGTTACTTACGATGTGTATTGTCGGTTGTGCTAATTCCACCGCCACTGAAAATATCGATGCCAGCTTGTGTTTGACAGTAGAAGAAGCCGCTATTATTGCTCAAACGGAAGGACGTATTTTAAAGGGTTACCAATATTCGTTCCCATCGTCACCATATGCCAACGGCCATACCACAGGTTGTGTTAAGTTAAGTTTTAAAATATCAAAACGGGGTCTAGCAACTCAAATTAGAGTTGAAAGTGCAATTCCTGCTAGAGTGTTCAATCGGTCGGCTATTAAGGCATTAAAGAAATATAAATTCGACGTGCCAAATATGCAACCTGAAAGAAATATTTTAATTTTGGAGTTTGAGCTAAAGAAATAAAATCCTTGGGCCTTGGGGGGTCAAAATCCGTTGATTTTTCAGTCGCTAATTCTCTGTCAGGTTAACCGCCGCCAGCGCAGCAACCAGCAAAACAGCCAGCACTGTCCGGCCTTCAAAAGGCCCTAAGGACAGTCACTATTATAATTTATCCTTTAGATATGACTGTCCTTGATGTCATACTGAAGGTAGGGCTGCGACCCAAAGTGCACAATATCCAGATGGGCAAATCCAACGATACATTTTAAACCCAGCAACGGAGTTATTGCCATGAGTGACAAAACAAACTTGAGCAAACTTAAACAGATAGTAATAGCGTTGGATAAAGAGTTGGCAGTGCATCAAGTTGGTAAAGGTGATTTTAGTAGCCCCAAACAACTTGGTATGTTTAAACAAAATATTTTGCGTATTATTAGCGAGAAAGAAAATCGGAATTTCACTCATCAAAATGTTGGTATGAGTAGAGCTATTGTCGATTCTTGGCCATTTAGCAATAAACTAGGGCAACAAATCATTAATGCCGAAAAAGAATATTTGAATTTGAAGCAAAGAAGATAAACAATTGAACCTTAGGGGGTCAGATTGGCCCCTAAGGACAGTCACTACAATAGATTCAAGTTATATGGGATTATTGTGATGAGCAAATTTTGGCTAGCTGCGGCTGATGTCGATACTGATTACTTGTTCGATGATCAATCAATGACATATGAAGCTGCGAATACAAGTGATGATATGAGTGCAGGTAACATTATGGAAATATACTTGCCAGCGCTTAAAAAGAACGAATTTGTTGCGATGTATGCAAACGGTGATTCTTATTTTCTTGTTATAGGAATGGATGCGATGGATTTGTCACAAGATGGACTGACGGCAACTATAATTGACAGATTACGACACCGACAGTTTACGCTTTACTTTGATAAGAAAGTGGTGAAGACTTTTAGATATGTGTATGGGAACCGGGAAAATGATTTGCTGGAGGACACTGTAGAATTATTAGCGGACCCATTGTGCCCCATAATATTGAAACAATCGATATCATTTTTTACTGCGAAATCCAAAGCGCAGCGGTTGGTGATTGATAATCAAAATGTTGTAGAGCTATTGGATGCAAGAAAGGAATACAGAAAACAACAACCTTGGAATAAGCAAATAATGCTTTTTCTAAAATATGGTCACTGAGATCTCTAAAACCGTAAAGAACAGTAGGCCCCTTAGAACAATCACAATAATAGATTGAAAAACAATCGACCTATAATGGCAACCAGCAAAAGGATTATCTAGCGGGCAACGATTAAATTATTCTGCTGTCAAGGATAGTTGAGCGGTTATGGGGATTTTATCTGGCATTTTGAACACAACAATTTGAGTAACCATTGTTTGCGGTTACTCAAGTTATCAAGCCTGAGGTTATTTCGTTTGATTGATACTGTCAGCCAACACCAGAGTGAAAAAGCTGGCCATTTTGGTTAGCATGCAAATACCGCATTGGCGCCTTACCGGCGAACGCCCAAAGACTAAAACTAACGTCAAAGGCATCATCACTTCAACTTAAGCTTTTCAATCTGCGCCTTCGCGTGTTTATTATCCGGCAGTAACTCAAGCACTTTTTGATAATAAAAAATAGCCTTGTCTGTATTACCCATTGCCCCGTAAGTTTCGGCCAGACTGTCGAAGGTGTTGCCGCTTTTAGGATACAGCTGGGTATTGAGTCTAAATATCTCTAGTGCCTTTGCTATTTTCTTTTGCCCCATCAGGCGATAACCCCAATTATTCAGTTGAGCTTCAATAAAGGTCAATTGTTGGATTTTTTGCAGTTTTTTGGCTTCTTTTTCGGCATGTTCATAACCGGTGGTTTCGAGCACTTGCCACAGTGCTTTGATGGCAGGCGGCAAACCAAAGCCGTTTGCAGCTTTCATGGCGGGGTAATAAAACCCGGCGATTTCATCAACAAAATTCTGCGGGCTCGACCCGGCCAGATTGGTTGTTACCACTATGGCCAAATTCTTGTTGGGATATAGCGCCATTGCAGCTCTGCCGCCGCCAGTACCTAACACAACGGGATATTCTGGTCTTTGTTTTACATACCAGCCCAACGCAAACGGGTTGCCTCTGGGCGGCTTGTTATCATTGAGCACGGCGGGTGTAAATAAAGTCTTTAAACTGGCGGGTTGCTTAAGCAGTTGGCCACTTTGCAGGGCTATGATCCAACGTGCAAGCTCTGTGGCATTCGCGCTCATGCCCACGCCTGCTCGAATAATCGGTGGCATTTGGGTGAGTAACGTTTGTAACTTACCGCCAAACATATAGGTGTAACCACGCGCCTGTTGTAGCACTACGCTTTCAAAATGGGCAAAACCGGCAGCTTGCGTTCTTTTCATTCCGACTTGCTCAAACTGTTTGGTGATCAGCACCTGTACACTCAAACCACTGACCTTTTGCATGATTTTATCGAGCACCACATAGTTGGTTTGGTTGTAACCAAAACGACTGCCCGGGGCAAACTCCACCGGCAGTTTTTGCACTTGCTGCCATGCTGCTTCGTCACCATCTAAAGAAATCAGTTTAAACTGTCGATTCATAATTCTGGGTAACCCGGCTGTGTGGGTTAATAACTGCTTAACGGTGATGGATTGCCAGGCTTTGGGTAACTCGGATAAATAGGTCGACAACTTAGCCGACAAATCTAACTTGCCCTGTTCAACCAACTGCATAGCGGCAACAGCGGTAAATTCTTTGGTCATGGAGTTAATGGTAAAAACGGTATCATCGGTGACAGCGATATTGTCTTGTAGGTTGGCGATACCATAACTGGCCGACTTAATGATTTTGCTGTCTCTGATCACCGCAACCTGCAAACCGGGGATCTTGTTGTCTTTCATGTGTTTGCGCAGGTAGTCGTCAATCTCATCGGCTTGCACAGCCCCAGAGGTGATAGCCAAAAACAACAGCAAAGCAGCTAAGGCCTGACATAATTCAGATAATTTCAATTTGCATTCCTTATAGAGAGTTTGTAGATAGCTTTTTGTCTAATTTCATTGGCACTAAATGTAGCCCAAATTGAGTGGATAGAATACCTGCCTAAGGTCATTATCCTGTAACAAGCTGTTTTAACGATATTGGGGTTGATTACCACAGGGCGAGAAGGCATAGTGCGCCTAGGAGCTTGTCACTTGTTTGATAATAAAAAGAGAGTAAACCCAGATGTTGCGCAAACTCAATTTTCTTACCCTGCTGACCTACCTTGTTTCAGCCGTTTTGGCCATCGTGACTTACCGAACCTTGTATGCTGATGGCGTGTATTTTTTTTATAATATTCTACAAAGTGTTGATAAACTAAACTGGCCGCTATTCGACGATACGCAAATGAATCGTCAATTTATCAACTACTTTAATCAATCATTGGTGTCTACATACCTATTTATAGGCGGCGAGAGCAAGGCCCTTGCCAAGGTGCTTTATGGCATCCCTTTTTTCGTGGGCCCTTTACTCGCTTTTGCCGTTTGCCACAAAAACTTTAAAGCATCTGGACATAAAGAATGGATACTTTTTCCCTTTGCTACCTATGTTTTATTTGTCTTCGTTTCGAATTTATTTCTGGTCAACCCGGCTTTGAACGCCGTCTGTCTCTATTGGGTTATCGCCTCATTTGCGGTTAAATCACACCTTAGAGGATTGAATCGCGTTGAAGCAATCATCATGGTGGCATTGATTGTCGTGACATTAAAATCACACGAAACCATTCTTTTGGTTGGCCCAGTATTGGCTTTGTTTTCTTTTTGGACTTATTACCAAAAACGCAAAGCCGTTGATCTAATTGGCACCGTATTGTTACTCGCCAGTGCGTTTTACACGGCATATTGGTTGTACACAAGCCCCATTTCGGCTCAAACGCAAAATTACCTAGGGCTAATATTAAGCTTATTCACCACGGGTGAATGGTATACGTCTAGCCTGTTTATTAGCTGCCTGACCGTGGTGACGTTGGCCATTTCATTAATCCCGCTTAAAAACCCCAAGCTGCGCAGTTATGTTCATCGTGGTATAGCAGTGGCTTTTTCTGTTGTGTTAATCGTTTGGTTGGCCCGCTATTGGCAAGCCCACCCATTTTTCGAATACCAAACCCGAAGCTTAATATCGTTTGGCACCGCATCAATGGCCGGCCTAATGGTGCTGGTTTGTTGTTTTCGTCCTAATTTTCCGTTTACCTACTACAGACAATTATTTAGCATTTTATGCCTGTCTTTTATTGCCCAAAATACCGCGCAAATCTTCCATTCGTTAAACTTCTCGAAGCTATTACACGGCATTGATTATGCGATTGATCACAGCAATAAAGCGATATTAGACCCACGACAAGTGATCATTGATGGAGTGCCCGTGTCTTCTCACAAATATCTATTCACATGGACCAACCCTTCGCTGTCGATAATCAATAATGACTCTTACAATATCCGCACCATCTTGGCGCCTGTCGGCTGGGAAGAACAATTTAAGATGGAGCCAGATGGCCGATTTAGAATTCCGTTCATTAAACTCGATAACGCCTATCATAACTTCGATGGTTTTTATCAACGGGTTAAACAACCGTGAACCTACGTCAGGTCATTAGCTTTACCACGGTTTCGGGGGTCGGATGGATAACAGATATGTCCATCTATTATTTATGCCTAACCTACCTACCTGTCAATGAGCGTGTTTTGGTCAAACGTTGTCGGTGCATTGGTGGCCATATCCTATGTTTTTGTG
>JABSOG010000423.1 GCA_013216025.1 Algicola sp.
AAGAGCAGATTGCAAAAATGGGAATCGCTTGGAACGCTTGCGTTCCCAGTTTTGTCAACTGCTCTGTCCCCTGTTGCTTAGCCTCCGTTCCTCCAGCCCCCAACGAAGCCTCTTACCCAAAAAGCATTAAAATACAATACTCCGAAGCTCCCCACCTAATACAAATCACCAAAAGGTTTTATATTCCACAGAATTGTCGGATAGTAGCGTCATCAACCGCTAGCCAACGCCTGACAATAAACACAAGGAATACCAACATGAATTTCAAACAAACCAAAATCGTCCTAATGCTGACTCTTGCAGCAATGGCCCCAAGCAGTTTTGCCGCCAGTAAGAGCGTTAAACATTCTGTCGGGATAGCAGGCTCTGTATCCAAAGGTGCTGTAAGTGTCGTTGCCGCTAGCGTAGCGGTGCCATTTTTTATTGTTGGGACTGCGGTTCAAGGCAGTGTGAATACCAGTGATCATGTTAATGATAGGTTCAACAAACCTTTGCCCATCGGTGACGAAACAATTATCACCGGTCCGTCGCCTAAAGATGCGCTTGGGATCAAAACCCAAACCACCAGTCAAAGGTAAAAACCACGACCTTTTCTTCTATCGTACGTTATTTGGCCGAAAATAATCTGTTACTGTACCAGCAGACCCTGTATCCAGCCAAAACTGTGACCAATACCTTGTAATATTTAAATTATTTCCATCATATCTGCCGTGAACGACTGACAAATCTACAGATAAACTATAATGAAAGTGACGCAGAGCATTTATGTGGAGGGCTGCTCATTGGAATTACTTAAAATTGATTATCTCGGTCAGCCGTTACGGGTCGAAGGCTCTATGGCGGGATGGCAAGCATTGTTTTGGAACAACGAACTGGTCTCGCAAAAAACCGCTTCGGCCAGTAGCAATGGCCAATTTGTTCACGAATTCAATATTCAAGCCAATGATCAAAGCAACAGCGAAGAAAATGACAGCCCCGCCAAGCTGTTGCGCTGTCGCATTCAACTCGATGTGCAATGGCAGCCGTTCGAGGTGCTTTATCAGTTGTATGTTGATGATGAGCTGATGGCAGACGGCAAGCGCAATTATAAGGATATTGAGCATCAAGTGCCGTTTGACCTGCCACAAAGCAAAAGAACCTTCTCTTTGGTGAGTCTGACCACCTTCGCAGTTAAGTTATTCAAATCGGCCAAAATGATCAAGCTGACACTGGCTGGCGCTTCTCTGGCAGTGTATTCGGGGTTGTTTTCGCTGACTTTTGGCATGGCGCTGTTTGTCAGTCTGATATTTCACGAATGGGGGCGCGTGCTGGCGATGAAACACTTTGGACTCAAGACCCGGGGCATTTATCTTATTCCATTTTTTGGCGGCTTTGCCATGCGTGATGAAAAGGTCAACACTCGCTGGCAGGCGGTGGTGATCGCCCTGATGGGACCTTGTTTTGGCTTATTGATGTCGTTGGTTTATATGCTGGTATATGGTTTGACTGACGATATCTTCTTTGCTGCATTGGCGTCTCTTAATGCGTTGCTCAATGTGTTTACCTTGTTTCCGATACTACCCCTTGATGGGGGTCATATTGTCAAGAATATTAGCGCGTCGATGAACATCAAAACCGTTTCGGTGGTGGGGCTTGGGGTGGTTGGTATCGCCGGGATCACCGGATTGGGTTTGGGACTGACGTTGTTTGCCTTATTGTTACTGGTGGGCAGTGCCGAGATAATGGTGGCATGGCGTAAAAGGCATGACAGTCATTTGTTGGCGCTTGACCATTATGGCCAGTTATTCGCGGCGGTTTGGTATTTTGTGACGGTGACCTGTTTGATTGGCGTTATTTGGTTTTTTGCCGGAATGGGTGATGATATGCTAGGGTTACCCCTTAGAATGCTGCAAAGCTAATTAATTCGAATGGGTAGTGCCCACCCCGAAGCGGGTGTTGTAGGGCACTAGCTATACGGTACACGGATGTGCCGCCTTTTCAACTCGTTGAAAAGTGAGTGAAGTTCCACTTGCTTGAACGAAACGGTTTCCTGAAATTTCACATGGATGTGAGTTTCAGGACGATAACTAGGCAACTCTATGCTTAAAAGTAAACTTCCTAATGTGGGCATGACTATTTTCAGTCAAATGTCGGCTTTGGCCAATCAGTATGATGCCATTAATCTTTCTCAGGGCTTTCCTAGCTTCGATTGTGATCCCTATCTCAAACAGCAAGTTAATCATTACGTGAATAATGGCTTCAATCAGTATGCCCCAATGCCCGGGATGCCTGAGTTGCAACAGGCCATTGCCGATTTGGTTAGCAATCAATACGAATTGAATATTTCTGCCGCCGAGCAGGTGACTGTGACCTCAGGTGCCACCGAAGCCATTTTTGTTGCGATACAAACGCTGGTTCATCCCGGTGACGAAGTGATTATTTTTGACCCCGCCTACGACAGTTATGAACCAGCCATTGATTTGGCGGGCGGTAAATGCGTTCATTTGTCGTTGTCTTCGCCAGATTATAGAATCAATTGGGCTGAAGTTGAGCGCTGCATGACATCAAGAACCACGGCGATTATCATCAACAGCCCGCATAACCCAACCGGGTCTATTTTGGGCGAAGAAGACATTATTGCGCTTAAAGATTTGCTTAGCCGTTACGACATTCACATTATCTCTGATGAAGTTTACGAGCACATTGTGTTTGATGGTCAAGTGCATCACAGTGTATTGCGCTATCCAGAATTGGCCGAAAAAAGCTTTGTGACCTCTTCGTTTGGCAAAACCTTTCACGTCACCGGCTGGAAAATCGGCTATTGTGTGACGCCGCCCGATTTAACCGCTGAATTTCGTAAAATTCATCAATACGTGACCTTTTGTACACTGGCACCGATGCAAAAGGCGCTGGCAGATATGATGAACAAAAATCCGCAACATATTCCAGGTTTAGGAGCATTTTATCAGCACAAACGTGATGTGTTTTGCGAGCATATAAAAGACAGTCAGTTTAAATTGCTGCCTTGTCATGGTACTTATTTTCAACTGCTTGATTACAGTGCGATATCTGATTTGCCCGATACCGAGTTTTGCAATTGGTTGACCAAAGTACATAAAGTGGCCACCATTCCGCTGTCGGTGTTTTATCAAACGCCACCCGATAGCAGAGTGATTAGAGTGTGTTTTGCCAAAGACGATGAAACCTTAAAACAAGCTGCGGAGATACTGTGTCAAGTTTAACTATAGCGCTGGTACAGACCGACATCTGCTGGTTGGACCCGGTCAAAAACACTCAACGATTAACCGCCAAATTGGCAGATATCAACGAGGTCGACCTGATTGTGTTGCCCGAAACTTTTGCCACTGGCTTTGCGTTCGACCAGCCCGATGTTGGCGAAGTGCCTAACGGTCCAATACTAGACTGGATGAAACAAACTGCCGCGCAAAAGGGCGCGGTTGTGGTGGGCAGCGTTGCTGTGAATAGTGTCGTAGTAAATAGTGTTGCTGTGAATCAAGACGACAAAAATGCCAACCGCCTGTATTGGGTTACGCCAGCAGGTGAAGTCAGCCATTACGACAAGCGTCATCTATTTCGCATGGGCAACGAACATCATCATGTTGTTGCCGGTAATACCCGAGAAGTCTTTGAAATTAAAGGTTTTAAAGTACTGCCATTGGTGTGCTACGATCTGCGCTTTCCGGTTTGGTCACGCAATCGCAATGATTACGATGTGTTATTGAATATCGCCAATTGGCCTGGTGCCAGAAGAAAAGTTTGGGATACCTTGTTGCAAGCCCGAGCGATGGAAAACCAGTGTTATGTAATTGCGGTTAATCGGGTTGGCGATGATGGCAAGGGCGTTGGTCATTCTGGTGGCACTGCGGCTTATGACTTTAAGGGGGATACCCTGAGTTCGGCTGCCGATCACCAGTGTGAAATCATTGTTCAAACGCTGGATTTAGAGGCTTTGAACAAATTTAAAAAAGCGTTTCCTGCCCATCTTGATGGTGATGAATTTCAATTGCTGTAAGCTAATCAACCCCCTGTAGTAGGAACGAGCTCCAGCTCGCGATTTTGGCCAACGGGGAGCGCCCCCCGGGCCAAATATATACGGGGTAACATTAACGTTTGAAATGGCTGCGCCATTTATCGCGAGCTGGAGCTCGCTCCTACCGTAATTTATCAAGGATCCCCAATGCGTATCGAACTCATCAGCACCGGCGACGAACTGCTCACCGGTGATATCACCGACACCAATGCCAGCTGGTTGGCCAGTCAATTGACCGAACAGGGTTTTAAACTCAGCTATAAAACCACCGTTGCCGATGACTTGGATGAACTGGTCGAAACCTTCAAGCAACGTTCAAAATACGCCGATTTTATTATCGTCAATGGTGGCCTTGGCCCGACAACCGACGACCTGTCGGCCCAAGCTGCGGCACAGGCACTGGGCGAGCCCGTTGTGTTGTTCGAATCATGGTTAGAGGCCATGAAAGCGATGTTTGTTAAAATGGGTCGGCACATGACCGACAGCAACATCAAACAAGCGATGTTGCCTAAAAGTTGTGAGATTGTCGATAACCCGGTAGGCACTGCCTGCGGTTTTAAAATCAAGCTGGGCAAAGCCACTTTGGTGTTCACCCCCGGTGTGCCTCGCGAATTCAAGCATATGGTTAAAGAGCAAATATTGCCGTTGCTGGTGGCTTCTAACGATTCACAGTCCTTGTCTATTACCCGTTTTTTGTGTTTGGGTATTGGCGAGTCGGCGTTAGCCACCTTATTGGAAGGCATTACTTTGCCTAAAGGATGTGAATTTGGCTATCGCGCCGCTATGCCTTTTATTGAGCTGAAAATATTCACTAAAGGTGAGGTATCTATTCAATCACAGGTTGAACAGATTGAGGCGATAGTCAGAGATTATTGCGTGGTACGCGATGGTAATTCATTGAGCCGCCACGTTCACCAGTTGCTGTTAGACAAAGCTCAAGCCCAAGATAGCTTTAAATTTGGCACTGTAGAATCTTGCACAGGTGGCATGGTGGCCAGCTCGCTGGTTGAATATCCCGGAAGCTCTTGGTATCTCGACAGAGGTTTGGTCACTTACAGCAACATGGCCAAACAGCAACTGGCCGATGTTAGCGGCAAAACCATTGCCGACTTTGGCGCCGTAAGTCTCGAAACCGCACGAGAAATGGCGCAAGGGGCAGTTAAAAAACACGATTTGGATTTGGTGGTGTCGATCACAGGCGTTGCCGGGCCAGAGGGTGGATCAGATGAGAAACCGGTTGGTCTCGTGGCCTTTGCGTTGGCAGACAAAGACAACTGTTATAGCCAAATGTTGCATATCCCTAACCGTGGCCGAACCAATGTCAGGGCTACCGCCTGCGCTATTGCACTGGATATGGTGCGCCGATATGTTGAAGGGATTGAGGTTATTGGGAGTTATCAGTCTTATAGGGTTATCGCAAAAACCGTAGGTCGAGGTTGAGATTGCGTAGCAACGAAGCCCGACATTGGCAATTACATCAATGGTTTACCAATGTCGGGCTTCGTCGCAAGCTCCTCAACCACGACCTACAGTTGCAAAATCTGATTAAATTTACACCCTCGCGCACTTTGACCTTATTAAGCAAAAATCAAAACAGTCCCCATCCACATCACAGCAGCCAGCCCGGCGGCAAAAGTCGCGGGCACGATTTGGGTTTTAACATGGTCCATCAAATCGGCGCCAGTGGTCATTGAACTTAAGATGGTGGTGTCAGAAATTGGCGAACACTGGTCGCCGTATACACTGCCGTTAAGCACCGTGGCGAAGCAAACTGACAGATACAATACCGGGTTTTCTAATCCTTGCGATTGCCCCACCGCCCACGCCAGTGGCATGGCCAGTGGGAAGGCTATGGCGTAGGTGCCCCAGCTTGACCCGGTTGAGAATGCGATGAGCATCGTCATTAGCTGCAAAAATAAGGGCAATATCCAATAAGGGATTTGTTTGCCGAGTTGTTCTACCAAAAAGATAGCGCCGCCGATTTCTTTACTGATGGCCCCGATGGTGATCGCCAACATTAACAGCACTGAGGCCAATACCACACTTTTCAATCCATCGCTGATACCTTCTACCAGTTCATTTATCGCCATGCCTTTGAATGAAGCGATTAAGCCCGACATGATAAGCGCAGTGGCAAATGCCCAGTTGATGTTAGGCGTGCCCCAAGCAATAAAGGTACCTACAGCAATGCAAATAAGGGTAAGTAGTGGAATGAAAAACTCTGCAACATGGGGTTTGTATCCTTCAGGTACTGAGTTTCGCTGCAATTCTTTGGCGCTCAATGGACGGGCACCAGGAGCGTCAAGTTCGCCCGTTGTACGAGAGCGGTGCATAGCGTCGCGGATGCCTTTGCCCGAGAAACGGGTGATATCAAGGCTCAGCATTAATGTGCCCAATACGGCGAGAATACCGTAAAAGCTGAAAGGAATACTTTGAAAGAAAAAAGAGATACGATCAGACTCGGTCGCCAGTATTGAAATACCCGGCACGAATATTAGCGCCTGTACGTAGGCAGGCCAAGCGTTAAAGGCCAGTACTGAAGCGATTGGTGAGCCGGTTGAATCGACAATATAACT
Organism: Algicola sp.; assembly: GCA_013216025.1. GTDB lineage: Bacteria > Pseudomonadota > Gammaproteobacteria > Enterobacterales > Alteromonadaceae > JABSOG01. The sequence continues at coordinate 6,607 of JABSOG010000423.1, forward strand.
CATTTCTTCGTGGCTGACGCCAGCTTTGTCTGCCAGTGGCCTGACGGTAGTGCCCACCAATACAGTGCTGATTGAACCGCCCTGAAAGAACACCACCCCAAGGCTCCAAGCCACCAGTTTGGCACTGCGAGGGCCTCGAACAAAGTGTTTAGTCATGAATTCGGCGAATGCCCGCGCCGCGCCTGTTCTGGTCCAAATACCCATTAGGCCGCCGAGTAACCACAGGTATAACAGCAATAATCCCGCCGCGCTGGTCGAGGCTAGGTTGGGGATCAGCACGTCTTCGATTAAATCAAAACGCCCCAGCATAAAGGCACCGCAAACGATGCCGCCAAGCAGAGCGGTGACGGGTTCTTTGGTCAGCAAACACAGTGCAATGGCAATAAAAGCGGGTAACAGTGACCAAAGGC
>JABSOG010000424.1 GCA_013216025.1 Algicola sp.
GCCGAGGCCGTGTTGGCGTAATCATCAAGTACCAAAGGCGCTTGATGATCTGGCACATCAGCCTTGTTGAGGACTTTTTTCGCCGCATAAATATTCATATGGATGTTGGCTTGATGCAACCACAACCGTTTAAGCTCATTTTGAGGCAATTGCATCTCGTCAAGGTGCGATAAAATCACGTTCGACACGATAGGCAGCAACTCTTTAAAGACCTTGCGCCCCTCTTGTGAAAAATATGGATTGTCAGCAGACAGATCATCAAAACAATGGTCGGTATAACCGACATCACAGCGGATATTGTTAGAAAAACTGGTTTTCTGTTTGGTGCCCAAAATCTTAAACGCATTGGTGGCATTACATCCTTCTTCGGCCTCAACCACTGTAGCTGTGCACACATCACCAAAGATAAAGTGGCTGTCACGGCTCTTGTAGTTGATTTGCGGCGAGGCAAACTCAGGGTTAACTATCAGCGCGATTTTGGCATTACCGGCCTTTATGGCGTTGCTGGCGTTGATAATGCCAAAGGTAGCTGATGAACAAGCCACATTCATGTCGTAGCCATAACCGTCTGCCCCCAACAGTGCTTGCAACTCAACCGCCATTGATGGGTAAGCCCGTTGAAAGTTTGATGCGCCGCAGATGATCAAATCGACCTCGTCTGCTGTGCGTCCAGCCTGAGCCAGCGCTTCTTTGGCGGCGATGGCAGCCATTTCAACCATTTCGGGGGTCTCACCAGCCAGTCGTTTGTGGAATATCGGCTGCATAACGTTGGGGTCAAGGATCCCTTCTTTATACATAACGTGACGGGATTTGATGCCTGAAGCCTTTTCGATAAACTCGCAGCTTGAATAGGACATAGCCTGTATCTCGCCTGCATCGATGGCGGCTTTGTTTTGTTCGTTGAACAAGTCAACGTATTGGTTGAAAGCCTTGACCAGTTCTTCATTGGTCACGGTTTCTTTGGGGGTAAATAACCCCGAACCGGAGATCACTATTGATGTCATTTATTTGTTCTCTTTTTTTCTTTTGGCTTGCGCCAGAACCTTCGGCTCTGAAAGTCAAAAGATCTTAACACGGAGGCACGGAGCCACGGAGAAAGAAAGAGGAAAAGAAAAATGACATAAGGTCAAAGGCAAAAGCAAATGTTGATGACAACAATAATGCATTTATTTTTTGCTTTTGATGTTCTCTTTCTTTCCTCCGTGTCTCCGTGCCTCCGTGTTGATGTTTTTTTAAAAGGGCGTAGCCCGCAATCCCCACAGGGGATCAAAAATCGGCGTCGCTCTCACTCGCCACAGGCTCACGACCCTCAGGCAAGTCGCCCCGGATAACCACGGTAGCCGATATCTTGTCTTGAATCGCCTGTCGATTGGGATCCCAATAAATCTGAAAGAACCCCAATAAACCAGTAGCAAACCCGGCACCATAACCGCCGTAGCGGCCAAATGAATCCCATAAACCTAAACGGGTGCCATCGAGTTGGATAACCCTGATACCCACAATCCGTTTGCCTGGCGTTTGTCCGTGCCACCATGCCGTAAACAAAGTGAAGTAAAATGCTGCCCAACCAAAACCAAAACCCAGATCATCGACAATAATGCCTTTGATCCACTCGGTGATATTACTGGCCGAGGCTTTTTCTTGAGCTTGTTCTTCTATATCTATGTCGGGTTCAGACTCGCCCTTTGATGTTGTCTTATCGGCAACCTCAGCTTTTTGGTCTGCGACTTCTACCGACTGTTTCACATAATGTTCAGCATAAATTGCTTTTAATCGCAACAATTCAGCGGCTTGCTCATCTTCACTCAAGCCCAGTTCGTCTTCGGCAATAAAACCACTGACAATATCCAAAAACGTTTCTTCATCAAGGTTATCTTCGGCCATGGTCTCGGCCGCTGTATCTGCGGTTGTCCGCCAACACTTGTCTTTGATGCATTGCTCATCATCTTTATGCTCTTCAAATTTTGCCATAAAACCGGCGTACTTCAAACCACTGAGCAATACCTCAGACATTGACGATTCATCCCCTTGTGAAGCGCCCTGTTCTGTCGATTGCTCATCTTGACCGGTTATTTGGTTATATACCGGGCCAATGCCTTCAAAAATGAAAATAATCAGCATCAATAACGACAGCCAGCGAAACAGTTTGCGGGTTTTGCGCCATTTTTTCGGTTTGTTGGTATTTGACCCGACCTTAAAAAACGTTGCCGCCGCGACAATCGCTAAAAACGCCACGTTTTGCTTGGCCAATATGCCAATCAAAGCCACATCAATCGCCATTGCAATACCCCGGCGTGCCGGACTTGCCAACGCAATGCCAAACAAAGTCGAGTCTACAGTGAAGGCATGTGGCGTGATTATCGACTTGGTTTCATCTTCCGACAAAGTAGAATATTTGTCCTTTTCCTGCCCCTGAGTCTGCTCTGTTTGCGGCTGGGCGGGTAAATTATTTTCGGCCATATTAAAACTCCCGGTAGGTGCCTGTCCGAGAACTGCGACCGACCTGAGGGAAAGCCGGTTTGAGTCAGTTTTCGCGTTCTTTTTGGGCGAATAGTTATTCTATTCAACCAAAAAGAACGCGGAAAACCGAAATGTCGGACCAGACCAAATCCGGATTTTCCTCAGTAGAGTCGCCGTTCTCGGACAGGTACCTAGGTTAACTGTTTAATGCCCTGACTGATGCCGTCTAGGGTCAGCGGAAACATGTTATCGCTCATCAACGATTTGATGATGCCAATAGAATGGTGATAAGACCAGTATTGTTCAGGTTGAGGGTTTAACCAAATCGACTTGTCGAAGTGATTGAGCACTCGGTTCATCCACACCTGCCCCGACTCTTGATTCTGATGTTCAACACTGCCACCGGGATAAGTGATTTCGTACGGCCCCATAGTGGCGTCACCGACAAAAATCACTTTATAACCGCGACCATAATGGTTAAGTACTTCCATCACATCAACCGATTCTTTGTATCGCCGTTTGTTGTCTTTCCACACCCCTTCGTAAATACAGTTATGAAAGTAGAAAAACTCCAAATGTTTGAATTCGCTGTGCATCGCACTAAAAAGGCTTTCGACCGACTGAATATGTTCATCCATTGAACCACCGACATCAAAAAACACCAATACATTAACCGCATTATGACGCTCGGGGCGCATGTGAATATCGAGCATTCCGGCATTTTGAGCAGTGAACTGAATGGTTTTGTCTAAATCCAGCTCGTCGCTGGCACCAGTGCGGGCAAATTTGCGCAGTTTTCTCAGCGCCAGTTTCATGTTGCGGGTGCCCATCTCGGTGTCGGCATCGAAGTTACGAAACTCACGTTTATCCCACACTTTAACCGCTCTGAACGAACGATTGCCATCTTGCCCGATGCGTATACCTTCAGGGTTATACCCATAAGCACCAAAGGGTGAGGTACCGCCGGTACCAACCCATTTGTTGCCCCCGGCATGGCGTTTTTGCTGTTCTTTGAGGCGTTCTTTGAGGGTTTCGAGCAATTTTTCGAGGCCGCCCATGGCTTCAAGCTGGGCTTTTTCTGCTGCGCTTAAATGTTTTTCGAACTCTTTGCGAAGCCAGTTCTCGGGAATGCTTTCATCAAATAAATCGACGCTTTGCACGTTGTCAAAATACTCAGCAAAGGCCCGGTCGAACTTATCGTAATGCACCTCATCTTTGACCAAAATCAGCCTTGAGAGAGTATAAAAGGCGTCAACATCGGCAAAAATCACCTGTTTTTTCAGGGCGTTGATTAAATCAAGCAACTCCCTTAAGGTGCAAGGCACCCGGTGTTTGCGCAAACAAAGAAAAAATTCAACCAGCATACTGTTCCTAACCGGTTTAGCGGCGTGACAAAAGATGCCCGCATTTTAAGGCATCAGTCATCACTAGTGAAGCCTAAATCTGTTTCTATGTGCATTGCCGAGGTATCGCACTGATATTTTGCATTTTTAAGGGCTTAAAGGTGGTCAGTGGGGTTGTTGTTTGATTTGGTCGTTGATGGCAACCAGTTCACTGACCTAGCCAAAAGCCACGATGTAATCGGTCACGAACTGACTCATGGCGTAACACGAAGATAAGTAAGACAGCACTAACGACGCGACATAAACGCCAGTTTTTCAAGTAAAGACACGTCTTGCTCGTTCTTGAGCAGCGCACCAAACATCGGCATCAAACCACCTTTTGAGTGTTTGTCGTGCAAGTATTCAGGCGAAATATCTTCGACCATCAACAACTTTAACCAATCAAGCAATTCTGATGTCGACGGCTTTTTCTTTAACCCGTTGACGTCACGAGTGGCAAAAAACACTTCAAGCGCCTGTTTAACCAACTTCTGCTTAACGTTGGGATAATGCACATCAATGATGGACTGCATTTCATCAACGGTGGGAAATTGGATGTAGTGGAAGAAACAGCGACGAAGAAAAGCGTCTGGCAGCTCTTTTTCGTTATTCGATGTGATAATAACAATCGGGCGCTGTTTGGCGACAATTCGCTCGCGGGTTTCGTTGACGTAAAACTCCATTTTATCGAGTTCGAGCAGCAAATCGTTGGGAAATTCGATATCGGCCTTGTCGATTTCATCAATCAGCAATACCACCCGTTTTTCGGCAGTAAAAGCCTGCCACATTTTACCTTTGATGATGTAATTGGCGATATCATAAACTTTTTTGTCACCAAGCTGAGAGTCACGTAAGCGTGAAACCGCATCGTATTCGTACAGACCTTGTTGGGCTTTGGTGGTCGATTTAATGTGCCACTGAATTAGGTCGGTGCCCAGCACCTTGGCCAGTTCTTCGGCCAACATGGTTTTGCCGGTGCCCGGTTCACCCTTAATCAATAGTGGTTTTTCCAAGATAATGGCTGCATTAACTGCCAGTTGAAGGTCTTTATTGGCGATATAACTGTCTGTTCCAGTGAACTTCATAACAAAAAATGTCTCATCGATAAAATTGGCCGCATTGTAGCATTAAATTTAACATTTTTTAACGCAAAACCTTTACAAAGAGCAGAGGGCACAGCAAACTTATAACATACTCATTTTAAGGCCTTATCCTCATGATTAAACGCATATTAACCCCATTTTTAATTGTCTTGATATCTTTGCTCAGCGCTTGCGGGGGCGGTGAAAAAGAAGTCAAAGAAGAAGGGAGTTCGCCTGAATATGCCGCAACCAAATTTTTCTACTCGGTATATGACACCAAAGACCTTAAAGAAATGCAGAAATATGCCACCCCAAAAATGAAAAGGATCATCCAAGGCCACGGCAGCATCAATGCCGTCACTCGACATATGTTTAATATGCAATTTGACAGTGTTGAAATCGAAGTCGACAAGGGCCGTAATTTACGCCAGACCTACGGCGAAACAGCCACCATAGTACTGATATTTACCGGCACCTTTCAAGGTGGCAAGGTATCAGATATGCGCACTGTTAAACTGGTTAAACTCAAAGGCGATTGGTTGGTGGCGAAACTGATGGCCGACCCTTGGGCGCGTTAATCAACTAAACCTATCTCAAATGAGCAAAGACAATGGGCAAAGACAATGTGCTCCTCGACAACCGCTCCGCGTTGTTCTACCTACATCCATCTATGGATTAGTGCATTGTCACCTTCCCACCCATCCTTGGGTGGGGATCCCCTGCTTTTCCGCCACGCAGTGGCAATTTATAAAGATGCGCAGCAGATTTATCCGTTCTTCAACAAATTCACCATATCATCATAATTCAGACTTCCCGCAGAATCAGTCCCCTCAAGCAAGCTATTGGCCAGGTCTCTTTTTTGCTGATGCAGCGCGACTATCTTGTCCTCTATGGTGTTTTGGGTGATCAGGCGATAAATCGTTACCGGACGAGTCTGCCCCATTCGATGCGCCCTGTCAGACGCCTGATCTTCTACCGCCGGGTTCCACCATGGGTCCATATGAATCACATAATCCGCCGCTGTCAGGTTTAAACCTGCCCCACCGGCTTTAAGGCTGATTAAGAACAAATCTCCCTCACCAGCCTGAAAGGCATTAACCGCTTTTTTACGGTTGGGCGTAGAGGTGCTACCGTCGAGGTATTGAAAACTAATACCTTTGGCGATGAGGTGGTCGCGTAAAATCGCCAAATGGCCGACAAACTGGCTGAAGACCAGCGCTTTATGATTGCCTTGTTTAAGCTCATCTATCAAGCCGTCAAAAACTTTGAGTTTTGACCCTTCGATAGGAGAACCCTCAACCACCAGCGATGGATGACAACAGGCCCGGCGCAGGCGCATCAGTTCGGCGAGAATTTTGATCCGCTTCTGACCGCCTTTTTCTTCTTTTGAGGCCTCAATATTTTCCATGGCTTTTTGTCGCAACGCTTCGTAAAAGACGGTTTCTTCTTCGCTCATTTCGACATGCAGATTGATTTCGGTTCTTGAAGGCAGCTCGGTCAAGACTTCAGATTTGAGTCGTCTTAAAATAAACGGACTGATCAGTTTTCTTAAAGCATTACTGGCCGCTTTGCTGTCTTCGCCACCCGGGTCATTTTCTATCGGGCCTGAAAATCGGTGGCCAAATTGTTCTAGTGAACCGAGCAGGCCCGGGTTGATAAAGCGAAATAAGCTCCACAACTCGGTGAGGTTGTTTTCTATTGGCGTGCCAGTGGTGATCATCGAAAAGTCTGCTTTAAGCTTCATCGCCATTTGAGTGCGTTTGGCTGCCGGGTTTTTAATGGCCTGGGCTTCATCGGCTATCATAGTGTGCCACTTAACCTTACTCAATTGCTCACCTTCGGTTTGCAACAAACCATAACTACACACGACAACATCAAAAGCACCCAAATCTTGGAGCACTTTACTGCGATCTTTTTTCGAACCGGTACTGAATAATCTGACTTTTAAGGTCGGTGCAAATTTCAACGCTTCATCTTGCCAGTTGAAACACACCGAGGTTGGTGCCAATACCAAAGTCGGCCCTTGTGAGGCGCGCGCCAAAATAACGGCCAACGCTTGCAGGGTTTTGCCCAAACCCATGTCATCGGCAA
>JABSOG010000425.1 GCA_013216025.1 Algicola sp.
CATCGAAGCCACCAGCCCCATTCCCAACGCTCCGTTCCTCCGGCCCCTAACGAAGCCGCAACCATCCTTTTTATCAAAATAGAATTATGTTAAATTCCCCTATCTACATGGTAACGTGATACAAACCCAATAAATGGCAAAAAACAAACACCCTCAGGCTGAAGAACCAGAAGCGGTCCGGCTCGACAAATGGCTTTGGGCAGCCCGCTTTTATAAGACCCGCAGTATTGCCAGAGAGATGGTTCAAGGGGGTAAGGTTCATTATAATGAGCAACGCAGCAAAGCCAGCAAACACGTTGAGCTTGGTGCAACCATCACTTTGTCTCAAAGCAATGAAGAAAAAACGGTCATCATTGAACGCATCAGCGGACATCGCAGAGGCGCACCCGAAGCACAAGCCTTATATAGTGAAACCGCCAAAAGTATTGCCAAGCGCGAGAAAAATGCAGAAGATCGCAAAAACAATGCATTTTTCTCACCTGCGCCTGACCGTAAGCCCGACAAAAAACAACGTCGCCAAATCATTCAATTCAAAAACAGTTAAAGGGGTTTCCCATGACCGACTCTCCAACCAAAAAACAAACTCAAACCCAATCTCACGCTCAGCCTCGCTCTCAACAAAACGAACAACAAAGCGACAGGCTCCATCGCTACGTTTTTAACGAGTTGGATTGTCGTGGTGAGTTGGTACAGATTAACCAAAGCCTTAATCAGATATTTGAAAACCATCAATATCCCCAACCAGTCAAGCGACTATTGGCAGAGTTGATGGTCGCCACCGCCCTGCTAACCGCCACACTTAAGTTTGAAGGCGACATTTCGGTGCAACTGCAAGGGGATGGTCCAGTCAGTTATGCGGTGATCAATGGCAACAACAAGTTAGAATTGCGCGGCCTAGCCAAATTGCAGGGCGAAATTGTGAACGAAGACTTGCATTCGCTTATTGGCCATGGCCATATGGTGATCACCATCACCCCAGATAAAGGTGAACGTTACCAAGGCATCGTTCAATTAGAAGGTGACAATCTGGCGCAGTGTATCGAAGCTTACTTTAAACAGTCTGAACAGCTCGAAACCAAACTATGGATGGCCTGCGAACTGTCACCTGAAAATAACAAAGCAGCAGCTCTGTTTTTACAAATACTGCCCGCCAACACCACTCGGTCTGAAGAAGATTTTCAACATCTGACAGCCTTGAGCGGTACCGTTAAAGACGAAGAATTATTGCATCTTGATGCTAATACCTTGTTAACCCGGTTATACCACCAAGAAAACCCCACTATATATCCCTCGCAAGCCGTGAGTTTTAAATGTGGTTGCAGCCGCGAAAAAACCGAAGCGGCGCTGGCCAGTATGGTCAAAAGTGAATTGCTTGAACAGGTAGAATCTCAGGGCGTTATCAATGTTGACTGCCAGTTTTGTCAGTCTCGTTTCGCCTTTGATATGGCCGCTATCAAAAAACTACCAGGCTGATCCTTATTTGATTCCGTTTTATCACCGGCGAAACAACAGCCGGTGGTGGTGACGAGTCCCTCAAATGGCTTGATTGCTTCTTTAATAATCAGTCCCCGTCCACTGTTTACATGGTGTTCAACCCCATAGCAGATATCTGACAAAAACACGATAATGCGTGTTTTTTTTCTTGGAAAATACTGCTATATTCAGATTGCTCAATTTTCTTTACATAATTATGATAAATAGTCATCCTTTAAGTGCGTGAAGCTTATGCCCCCCAAGGGTGAACAAAAAAGCTATTGCACTTCATACAATAGCTTTACTACCAAAACTGAAGGTAATTCGATGGATAACAAAATAAGAACGACGCTCGTCGCCGCTGCTGTTTCTTCTGTGCTGACCAGCACCGCGTTCGCAGCTTCTCATTCACTCCCAGCCCAAAATGCTTTACCAAGCTTTGACTACAACGTCCAGATGGCCCGAGAAGCCAAAAGCAATGCCAAAGCCCCTAATGTTCGAGTGGCGAATGACTTTAAAAAAGTCGAAAACCTCAACCGCGGGATCACCCGTACAGCGCAAGCCGATCACTTTGACAAAACTCTAAACGTTCATACGTTCAGCTGGGCGACCAGCGAACAGAGCAAAGCAGCGGTTCCGTTTAACGTATTAAACCGTAAAGCTGGCATCGAACAAGCCTCGAAGCACTTTGCACAAACTGTGGGTGCCAAACATGGCGTTACGACTAACGCCATTGCTCAAGCCGAATTGAAATATGTTCACGACACCGGTCGTGGCGGTCTTATTTCCAAGTACCAACAAATGGCCAATGGTATCGAAGTTCATGGTCGTTTATTCAACGTATTGATGAACCAAGACATGGAATTGGTTGCCACAGCCGGTTATTTCTCCAAAGCCAAATTGCCTCGTCAACCCCTTGGTGTTCAATTTAAATACGCTGTAACCGATGCTATCAATGTTGCCATTAGTGACATGGGTGGCGACCAAGTCAGCATGACCAAGTTAGCTGACAAAGGAAAATTCCAGAACTTCAAAGTGCAAAGCAGCGACAGCCAACTAAGCGTTTCTGACGATGTTCGCTCTAAGAAAGTTTATTACCCTGGTAAAAAAGCCTTGTTACCGGCTTATTATATTGAAGTCATCGGTTCTGAAAAAGGTTCTACTAGTTCACAGGGTTATAGCTACGTGATCTCTGCACAAGACGGCACAGTTTTGAGCCGTCACAGCATCACCTTCAACGAAGCTTTCACTTACAAAGTGTTTGCTGATGCCGCTGCACCTTACAAGCCTTATGACAGCCCAATGGGTAACGAATTATCGCCTCATCCTACCGGTATCTCTACCGATGTGTTGACTGAAGTACAACAACCGATGAACGATCTGACGATTGAAAACACCGGTATTTCAACCAACGACCCATGGTTGCCAGAAGGCGCAACTGAAACAATGGGTAACAACGTTGACGCTTATGCCGACATTACATCTCCAGATGGATACAACGCCCCAACCACAGATGATGAAGGTAACGAAGTCCCAGGTGATGTCAGAGCACAAACGACTTCTGCTGGCACATTTGATTACCAATTTACCCAAACTGATGCACACGATACCGCAACCAACATGAATGCCGCTATCGTCAACCTGTTTTATGTGAATAACTATCTGCATGATATTTACTACAACCATGGTTTTGATGAAGCATCTGGTAATGCTCAAATGGACAACTACGGTCGCGGTGGTGTAGACGGAGATCCGTTGCATGTTGAAGGTCAAGACAGCGGTGGCGTCAACAATGCCAACATGTCAATCCCTGTCGATGGTGGCTCACCACGTATGCAAATGTATTTGTGGGTCGAAGGTAACAACCTGCCTTTGAGCATTGGTACCCAGACTGAAGTTGATTTCCTCAACTCAAGCTTTAGCCCTGGTGTTTATAACCTAGCTGGCACTTTGGTTCGCTACGAAGATGGTACTGATCCAATTAACGATGCTTGTGAAGCACCTACCAACGCCGATGCACTGGCCGGTATGGTTGTTATCCTTGACCGTGGTGCCTGTGATTTCTCGGCAAAAGCAGAAAGAGCGCAAAGTGCTGGCGCACTGGGTGTACTCATTGCTAACAACGATGCCGACAATCCGGATCAACTGGTTAACATGGGTGCTGGTGACAATCCACCAAATATCACAATCCCTGTACTGTCAATCTCTTATAACACAGGTGTCGCAACTTACGCAGAAATGGCCAATGGTCCGATTGAAGTCAGTGTGGCTTCCGATGAGTCGGTACGTGACGGTACCATGGATAACCCAATTATCGAACACGAGTGGGGTCATTACATCTCTGGCCGCTTAAGTCCAGGTATGTATAGCACCAGCCAAGGCGGGAGTATGGGTGAAGGTTGGGGTGACTTTATTGCCTTGATGTCAGTATCTCGTGAAGAAGATTCACAAATTGCCGGTAACGAGCATTTTGAAGCACTTTATAATGACGGCGGTTACGCACTCAACAACGGTGGCTGGACTGACCCGTACTACTTCGGTTTACGTCGTGCACCATACACCACCAACATGGAGTTCAACGCGTTAACCTTTAAACATATCCAAGATCAAGTGGCACTGCCTGACAGCCACCCGATTAACACCAGTGAATTCGGCATGAGCGGTGGATTCAATGCTGAAGTTCACGCCGCAGGTGAAATCTGGGCAACTGTTTTATGGGAATCTTACGTTGCCTTGTTGAACCGTGATGGTAAATCGTTTGATGAGTCACAAGGCCAAATGATGGATTACATCGTTGCAGCCATGAAGCTACAGCCGACTGCACCAACCTTTACTGAAGCTCGTGATGCCTTGCTGGCCGTTGCTATCGCCAATAACATGGATGATTACACACTGCTTCGTGCAGCCTTTGCTAAACGTGGTATGGGCCCAGGCGCAGTATCTCCTGCTCGTGATGATGCAGGATTTGACGGCACAGGAGAAAGCCAAGGCCATGCTGGCGTTGTTGAAGATTTCACGACCGTTTACAGTGCAGTTGAGCTAACAGACGTCGTTCTTGACACTGCCTACGTTGGTCTAAATGGTGCATTCTGTGATGCTGACGATATTCTTGATGTCGGTGAAACAGGCGCGGTACGTTTTACCATACGTAACAGTGGTACTACCATGCAGCATAATTTTAAAGCCATGGTTAGCTCAACAGCCGATGTTACCTTTGGTAATGGTGGCGTTATCACGTTTGAAAATATGCATGTTTGGAATGACGTCAAAAACGGACTGGTTGAAATGACACTTAACAGTGCCGACGTAGACTCGACTATTCCAATTACCATCACCTTTATGGCTGAGGACGACACTACCCGTGTTCCAGCAGACATTGAAGCAACGGTTACGGTTAACCGTGATATCGCCAAAGATGAACGTCGCGTAACCGAAGGTTTCGAAACACTGCCTACGGTTTGGACTGATTGGTCACAACACAAAATTGGTGCGGCCAATTCAGGTTACTTTGTCGGCTTAAATGACTGGACTGTCATTGATGTTGGTTTTGGTACCGGCAATACTATGATGGGTCCTGATGGCGTCGTGCCAACCGACCTCAGTTTGATGTCTCCGATGATAACAGTCGGTGCCAGTGGCGAGTTTGCCATGGACTTCAATCACTACTATGAATATGAAGTAAGCCCAGCTGATGGTGACACCCCGGCAGTATACTGGGATGGTTCTGTATTAGAAATCAGTGTAGATGGCGGAGAATGGACCGACGTAATCGCAGCTGGCGGTAGCTTTACCGACGACGGTGGTTATAACGGTACTTTGGTTGACAGCAATCCAGTATTGGGTGGCCGTACAGCCTTCGTTGATACCATTAGTACTTTGTGGATCACACCAGAGAGAATCACTTTTGCAGATGGCACAATGAACGGCCACAGTGTTCAGTTCCGTTTCCGCATTGGTACTGACCAAGCCGCTGGTGCTTGGGGTTGGAACCTCGATGATGTTTCATTCACTAATGCCACCAACGCTACTTGGTCTTCAGTTGTTCCTGACTCGGGCGTTTGTGTTAACCGTCCACCGGCGATTGGCACTCAAGTCCAAGAAGTGATTGAAGCCAGCGAAGGCGATCAAAATATCGTTACTTTGAGCGTTAACGTTATCGACCACGATGATCCAGGCAAAGCCAACATTCTGCGTCATTATGACACTTATGAAGAGTTTGCCGCAGCCGCTGCCAACAGTGATAATGCCTTCACTTACAGCTGGAGTCAGCTCTCAGGACCTGATGTCACACTTGACGATTCGCACTCAGCAACACCAAGCTTCACAGCACCGGTTGTTGGACAGGACACTAACATGACCTTCAGCGTTGAAGTCAGTGATGGGATGGCAGCCAGCACAGCAACGGTTGGTGTTAAAATCACTAACGTTAACAGTGCACCTATGGTTACCGGTATTACCGGACCTGAGCAAGTCAATGAAAATATGGAAGTGACCTTAGTTGCCATGGGTAGCGATCCCGAAGGTGATGCATTGACTTATACTTGGGCACAAACGGGCGGTACTTCTGCTACGTTCACAGGCACAACAGACCACTTGACGTTTAATGCACCACAAGTTGATGATGACGAAATGTTGACGTTTACCGCGATGGCATCTGATGGTGAATTCACCAGTGCAGCAGCCTCGTTCAGCTTCACAGTATTGGGTAACACTGCACCAACACTGTCAGCCGACTCAGCAACTTACTCAGTTGATGAGAAGAAGAGCGTGACATTGTCTGTAACGGGTGTCGACACTGATGGTGATGACCTGACCTATACCTGGATAGTAGATGGCGCAGCAGTCAACAACAGTGGCAACACTTACGAGTTCATCGCACCACGAGTACCTGAAGACACCACTTCTGCGGTATCTGTTACCGTAAGCGATGGTGTGTTCACCAGTGACGCGGTCAGTATGACTGTAAACATCAAAAACACCTCCAGCGGTGCAGGCATGGGCCTGGTCACATTGCTGTTGGCTCCTTTGGCGTTTATCCGTCGCAGAAAGCAAAAGCTTGTTAAGTAAAGTTTAGACTTAACACAATATAAGCCCGGCAACCGCCGGGCTTTTTTTTGCCCATAAAAAGCAGTTAATATGCAATGTCCTTGTCTATTATCATCGACCTCACCCCACTCATTTATTAACCATTCTCCACCTCAATTAAATTGTTTTTGCATACAATTCACTTATGTGAAATAATGGCCGAATACTAGTCGATCATTATGATCAATTACTGTAAAATGACGCGCAAAATTAGCATGATATTTTAACCTGCTATTAACCCAGTAACTTAAAATCAGTAATTAAAGCCCGTTTCAAGGAGCACCCTCAAATGACATTGAACGCAACTCGTTATGTCGATTTATCAGTCGCTGAATTGATTGAACACGCCGTTCGTCGAGAAGAAGGCAAGATTGCCGCCAATGGCGCATTTGTAGCCGAGACAGGACGTCGAACCGGACGTTCACCCAAAGATCGTTTCATCGTTCAAGAAG
>JABSOG010000426.1 GCA_013216025.1 Algicola sp.
CGTCAGCATAACCAGATATGGCATCGAGCACGCCTGGAATGGCTTCGTAACGTTTTTCGGCGCCCCAAAAACAGCCTGCGCCCAGCACTATGGAGTTAACGTGTTTTGAGGCATCCATGGTTTTGTTTAAATCGGGCTTGCTTCTTTCTTTGTTAGGGAGCGGGGTTTTGGCCGCTTCAACGTAATTCGAGCCAATGGCAATAGCTGCTAACAGCGGGACGAAAAGTAGAGTCAGTGATCGTTTGATGGTCATTGGGAGTGCTCTTGTGATGAACTTTGATTGTCAGTATAGGGCGCGGCTTTCTCAAACTGATCACCGGGTTATCACGATTTTATCACAGTCGATAAATCAATAGGCGTCCTTGCCTTGTGTGATCTATTTCTTTACCCACTTACCCGCAGCATTTTTAATGTAATTGCCGCTGGCGGTTTTCTTTAAGGCCTTTTCGCCAGCCAAAGCGGCAACCTGTTTGAGTGAGATTTTGTTTTTTCTGGCCATTTTTATGTACAGTTGTTTACGCTTGTTGTTGACCTTTTTTACCAAGGTTATGACCTCGGCGTTACTGACGACAACACCTAGGTAACCGCTGGGCTGTTCGCCAACTTTACCTTGACGTTTGGCGTCTTGCAGGCTCATGGCAAAGGCCGACACCGAAAAGGTCAGGGCCAGCATAATCAGTGATAATCGTTTGATGAAAGTGTGCATGGGGGCTCCTTAAAATAAGTCGGCGTCTTCGCTGAAGACCTGATCGAGTTCTTTGTCTACTTTGATCCGTATCTCATGGTCGATTTTTAAATTCAAGTTGATGGTGATTGGCTCCTTGGCGGCTACTTCGATCCTGTGAGTACAGGCCGATAATAGACAGAGCACGACCAGCGCACTGCTCAGTTTTTTCATGGTTTTTCCTTATTTTGGTTTTGTACTTTTTTGGTTTGCACTTTTTTCGTTTGCACGTTGTCGTAAATGCTTTGTTCAAATGACTCGGTAATGCGCGCCGACTGAATCAAACCCAACAAGTCATAATCGAGGTTGAGGTTAAAATTCACGTCATTGTCCAAGTCTGGGTTTCTGCCTTTTATGGCGGTTTCAAGCAACATCTGTCCGTCTTTGGTCATCGTGACTGTGGATGTTAATTGGTGATAATGCAAGTTTTGCAACGCATCAAAAGCCAACTTCAATTCGGTGCGGCTCTGTTTAAGCTGCTGCACCACCGGGTTATCCATAATTTGAATCACGCCATCGGTAATGTTGTGTATCTCGCCCTCGCTGATGGTTACGCCGCCGGCGGCATCAGCAGCGATGTAAATCGGCAACAGGCCCGAAATTCTGCCTGTGACCACAATGCCTTTTTGCTTTTCAAGCGCCACCAACTTGGCCAAATCGATGCTGTCGAGTTGCAAAATCACCGGTTTGTCTTCCTCGCTCGGCCAGTTAAAGCTTGGCACTGCAAATGTGCCGCCAAACGCCTGACCTGAGACATTATCCAGCTTTAAACTGAATAGCTGCTGAATTCGGCTGATATGGGTGGTGGCCTTTATTGCGGTTATATTACTACCTGCCTCAATCAAACCCACCGAGAAGTTGTTGGCGGTGGTTTCGCTTGTTATATCACCTTTGCTCAAATTGAACTTTTGTTGCCAATTGAGTTCTTGTATCCAGGTTTTTTCGATTTCGCCGGTGAGGTCTTTAACCGTCAACGACAAATCTAGGCTGTTTTGGTCTATCGCCTTAAAGTCGGTCAGTTGCCCTGATAAGGCATAATCTACCGCACCGTCAATCAACTCAATTTCGACGCTTTTGTTGAGGCTTAAACCCAACAGGTCAATTAGTTGAATGTCTTTGGCGCTGATATTAATGGTTGGCTTTTTAATGTCACCACTGATTTTAAATTGTGCCAGCGTTATATCATCGGCGGTGAGGCTGCCGTTGATGTTTAGGTTTTCGGGCGTGCCTTTGATATGGCTGGTGATTTTGCTTAAGCCCACTTTGGCCCATTTGTTTGCAAAAATTTGATGTAATTGGGTATCGATATTAAGGTTCAACTGCACCGATTTTTTGTCGAGGGTGATCTCTCCTTGCCATTGGGATTGGGCAGACGACAATAAAATATCAGGTTGGTCTTTCGCTGCTTGTGTCAGCTTTATTTTACCGAGTTTTACTTGGGAATCTGGCTGGAAATTTACCTTAATAATATCGCCAAATTTACTTAAAGAACCTTTTGTTGTGAGGCTTACAGAGCTACTGGTTATCGTTTTCAGCGCGCTTATTTTTGCAGTGGCCGTCAGTTCAAACTCTGCAGAGATGGGTTTTTTCTCAAAGGGTAATTGCAGGTTGCTCAGCTTGAGGTTCAACGGAGATTGTGGATTACGAGTTTTTAAAGTCAGCTCAGACACACTTAGTCGCTTTTGTTCAAAATCTAATTGAACAGTGCCTTGTGGTAACAGAGTAAGCCCATGTGTTGGGTTGTCTTTGAGTAAGATTATTGCTTGTTCTGGCAACTTTTGGGCTTTGAGTAATTCGACGATGGCGTTGTCGTCGAGGTTTATGTTGAGTGGGTGTGGTTGGTCGATTTTGACTTGAAAGAGTTGGTTATCGAGCGTGGTTTGCCAAACCTGATTGGTGCTTATTGTAAACGGGCCGCTTCTAAAAGGTGAAGAGTCAAAAAGCCCTTGCTTACTGCTGATGTTGAGGTTATCCAATTGGTTTCGGGCGCTGAATTTTTTGTCTTGCCAATCGAATTCGGTGGTTAACTGGCCTTGAATGGTGAGCGCATCATCAAAGCGGGCTGGGGCCTTAATGTTGTGTTTGGCCAAAAAGTCACGGACTTTAACAAAATCAGTTTTTATGGTGCCTTGCAGCGCTGTGCCTGTGGTTTTGAGGCTGCCGCTAAAAATAGGTTTTTTGTGGGCATCGGTCAATGACCATAAAATACCGCCATTTGAGGCGCTGACTTGGCCATGATATTGGCTTCTTTGATTAAGAGGGTTAAAAGGCTGGTAATCAAACTGGCTGATGTGGATAGACGCAGGCAAAGTGAGTTGAGCAACGTTTGCCATTATTTGGTGAAACTTGTCAGGCGAGAAGGGTTGGTCGTCGGTTTTTGTTGGTGCGGTTAACTCGTCAGCTCCGGTGATGATGATTTTGTCGAGCTGAACACTGTGCACCACCACTTTGGGATACATTGTCCACTTGATTTTTACCCCGGTCATTTCGGTGTTGGCCAGTGGGTGTGATAGGCACAATTTTTTGATATTGATATCAAGCGATTTAGTCAGTGTAAAGTCGGCGCAGGGCAGGCTGATATTGTGTTGAGCAAGGTAATTATTGGCAACGCGCAGTGCGATAGGATTACGAAATACAAAACCGACGATTGTGGCCTGAAGCCCTATCACTAAGATGATGAATGACAGTTTTAGGATTCGATGTGCCAAATTGGGTGCCTCCGCTGCGGTTGATGATTCAAGCATATAAAACATGTGCCTGTGGCGCAACGTTAATGGGGTATCGAAATGTTACGGGGATATAAAAGCTGTGGTTCAATCGTTCATCGAAATTCTCAATCGTGAATATATTAACTATGAGTCCAACATGATTTTATCACCGACAGGGTAGCCAATTTCGAGTAATTGGGTTTGAATATCTGCCAGCTTAACCTCAGGGTTTAGCAGGTTAATAATGTCTTGTGTCATTGGTGTATGGCAATAGACATCTTTGATGGGGGATAGTGGAATGTCTTGTTCATAGTATTTTTCAACAAAACTCTGGTATGTGCCGGGCTTTGAATCAAGAATTTCCAACAAGAACTGAGCGCCATCAGGATCTCCAGGCTCAGGCATTTCAATCGAAGTGCATTGCCATAATTTGTCTGTGGTTGTGCGCCAGTAGCAAAATGAAATACTGTCCATATCAAATGCAGGCTCGCCAAGTGCACTTGAAAACTCATTGGGTACTGTTTTGAGCGCCGTTTTCCATCGCGCCAAATTGCCTTCAAGCCATGAAGACAACGGATAATCATGGGCACATCCTTTTATGAAACTACCGCTGGAGTTAAACAATATATTAAAGGAATCGCCGCACCCATTGCGCATTGCGCCCATGGTTTCACCTTCACTCCATTGTGAATCAAATGAATAGTATCGGTAGTCCCATTCTGGACTCATTATCATGTCCAAAACGGCCAACGATTGAAGTAATCGCTTAAGGGCATCAATATCAGGCAGGCTCTGATGGTTTTTTGTCGCTATTAACTTCATTAAAATAGACCAGCTCGTTCGGTGAGATACTGTTTTGTAGTATGCATCAAGTTTTAGCCACTTTGCACCCTTTAAGTTGTTTTTAAGTATCTGCTAGTGCAGATATCTGTAAAATCAGATACTTGTGTTTTTGGTATCTGCTATTAAAGATATCTGCGTTGACAGATACTTAAAATCTGTTATCTTTGTTTATCATACAAACGATTTAACGGGTGGCACAAGATGACTGATAACGATAATGGCAGCCGAACTAAACGGTTAAAACGACATTTTGGCGGTGCGGTTTCAGGTGACCAGTTTTGGCCACGACCAGAGATAGTAGACAACCTTGTTAATACCATTAAAGATGGTGAAAGCGTGTCGTTGTTTGGTTTGCGTCGCATCGGCAAGTCGTCAGCCATGGCAGAAGCCGCCCGAATTATTAGTCAGGGCAAAGACGCCAACAAATACACCATTGTTGAAATTGACGCTCAAGACTACAACGCACTGGACAAATTACTCACCGAAATTTTGGTCGCTGTGCCCAGTGACAGCAACCTTTTTACCTCACTAAAGAAGAGGTTGATTGGCAATCGCATGTTTCCCGAGGCCGTTAAAAAAGGCCTTGAGTTGATTCTCAATATGGGTGGCAGTGATGCTGATTTTAGTAAGTCGTTACCTAATTACTGGGGGCCGGTATGTGCTGAAATTATCAAAGCGATTGAAGAAAGTGGCACCCAGCTGATTCTGATGATTGATGAATTTCCCTACATGTGCAAAAACCTGCTAGCCAAAGAAGGTGGCCGTGATTTTGTCGATAACCTGCTGGCGACTTTTCGCAACTGGCGCCAAGGCCCGGTGACTATGGTGATGAGCGGGTCGATAGGTATGCAGTTTTTAATAAGAGAGCATCAACTGGAATTTTTGCATTTTAATGACTGTTTTGCTGTAGATATTCCGCCACTGGCTTCAAGAGCAGAAGCCAAAGCGATGCTTGATGCGTTGGTGCAAAGCACCGAGGTTGATAACTGGCTAGAAGAAACCAGCGAAACGTTGCTCGATGAAGTGACTGTCTACTACCCCAGCTTTTTACAACATGCCTTTAGCCGTTTGAAAGCGGCTAACGTTCGCAGCAGACCACAAATTGAAGAACATTTTGCCGAGCATATCCGCCCCGCGTGGGACAGCACCTTTTTCGACCAGTTTGATATTCGGTTAAAAGTTTACGACGAAGTTTTGCGTGATTTAAGCAGAGCGGTATTTGCCCAGATGGCAGATGATAAACACGTTTTACGCGATGATTTGGCGGCAGCGATAACCACGACGCAGCAAGAGCAGTTGACTGAGGCTTTAAAAATACTCAAAGAAGATGGGTTTTTAAGTCGCCGGGCTGCGCGTGATGGCAGTGAAAGTTGGCGGTTTTGTTCACCGTTGGTCGAAACTTGGTGGCAACAAAGACAAAGCAAGAAGGTGAAAAAATGACTATATCAACCATTCGCCGATTTAATACCCACGACACGCCAGATGACGCCATTATTGCGCTGCAAACCGGGCGAGACAATGAGCGCCAGCACGTACTTGATACCATTCAGGGCAACTTAAATCCCAAGCAGCGACAGTTGCAGCATATTCTGATAAAAGCCCCGAGAGGATTCGGCAAATCTTATATGGCCCGCTTGGCCGAAATCGACAGCCATGGTTTAGCCGAAAGCGGCGCAACAATCAGTTTTGCCCTTTTGCCCGAAGAACAACGTAATGTCAGCAGCCCGGCCAGCTTGCTCAAAGAGATTCGGCGTATTGTTACAGATGAACGCTGGGATAGCGTGACATCGATGTGGGACGATGACGAAGATGCATGGAAAGATGCCGTAGCAGATCTTGACGAAGCACTCGACGATTTATTCGGTGATGATGACGGACTGCTGGTCGTTGCCATTGAAAACCTTGATAGCCTGTTTCGAGATGTGTTTAAGACCGACCCTGATCAATTGGCCCTGCGTAAATGGATGACCCGTAAGAACAACCGAATTATGGTGTTGGCGACTGCCACGGGCAGTGTTGATTTGGACTATAGCAAACCGATTTTTAAGGCGTTTGAAGAAATCGATTTACAGCCTTGGACGGAAGACAACTGCATTGAATACTTTAATCAATTGCGTGAATTCAAAGAAGATAAGCT
Source organism: Algicola sp. (assembly GCA_013216025.1). Lineage (GTDB taxonomy): Bacteria > Pseudomonadota > Gammaproteobacteria > Enterobacterales > Alteromonadaceae > JABSOG01. The sequence continues at coordinate 6,413 of JABSOG010000426.1, forward strand.
TTTAGATGATGAGCAGATTGCCAAGGCTCGGGCGATAAGCACATTTATTGGTGGTAACCCAAGGCTTGCAAGGTTTTTGGGGCATGTGATTGCTACTGAGAATGTGATGACGGTTGCTGAGACGTTGGATGGGTTGGTTGATGATCTTTCGGATTATTATAGGCGTCGAATCGATGATCTTACGGGAAAAACCAAAACATTGTTGGATGCGTTGATTCGTGGTGGTGAGCCGTGTTCTCAGTCTGAACTGGCAGAGCGAGTTGGGACCGAGCAGAGCCGTATTGCTCGGGCTTTTGCTGAATTGAAGCGCAATCAGATAGTGGTTGGTAAGAAGGTGACCGGGGGGCGTGAGACTTTATATCATGTGACTGATCGGGTTTTCGTTCATTTTTATCGAACGAGGTATGGTGGGGTTGTGAGAGAAGATAGCCCTTTAGTGGGGATTACTGAGTTGCTTAAAACGTTTTTTACGACTGATGAGAAGCGGGATCAGGCTTGTGCGTTTTTGGATTCTGGGTTGCTTAAGGAAGGGCGGTTGCTGGCGGAT
>JABSOG010000427.1 GCA_013216025.1 Algicola sp.
AAATCACATACAATCTCAGGGTTTTTCCGCAACGATAGAGTTACCGTTTGAAACGGTTGATTTTGTCTCAATAACCGACTACAAGAAATTTGATCGCTTAATTGGCTTAGATGGTGATGCAACGGCCTCGCCTGAGCTGATATTTCAGTCCAACAGTACCATCAAACAATGGAGCGAAGAACTCAGGATATCGGGAGATACCGATAACATCAAATGGGTGGCTGGTGCCTACTATTTGAAAATTGACACTTATTATCACCAAGGGCTGGCGGCCTCGCCACAAAGTAATTTTTATGCCGGTGAAGAAAACAACACTCTGATTGACATGAAAACCGATTCATATTCGGTGTTTGGTCAAATGGATTATGATGTCGCCGATGGATGGGTATTGGTCAGTGGCTTGCGTTATGTCCGAGAAAATAAATCGTTTGTTGGCAACGTCTATCATAATGCCAATACTGACGACCGGGTGATAGAAATAGACGAGAGTTCGGGTTCATCGGAAACTGCCGACCTGACTAACGACCAGGATTTATGGTCGTTCAAGGTTCAAATGGAATATACCTCTGACGAAGACAGTCTATATTATTTTGGCATTAATCGCGGGGTTAAGGCGGGCAGTTTCAACGCGCCGTTGTTTGGTGGTTTCAATGCCTACAAACCTGAGAAATTGCAGGCTTATGAGGCGGGCATGAAGCTGACGTTATTGGATGGCCGTGCCCAGCTTAATGGCAGTGTTTATTACTATGATTACACCGATTTTCAGTCGTTTTCGTGGGTCAACAATACCAGTGTTGTCACTAACGAAAAAGCCAATTTTAGTGGCAGCGAACTTGAGTTGTACCTAACGCCAACTAACCATGTTGATATCATTTTTGGTGTTTCTTACACCGATGCCAAGGTCAAAAATTTGGAGGTCGCTGACGGGGTGTTTAGAGATACACGTTCAGCCTATACCCCTGAATATAAAGCCTCTGGTTTGATTCGTTACAACTGGGATATTGCAGGTGGCAATATGTCGACGCAACTGAGCGGTTCATACCAATCTGATTTTTATCACAATGCCCGCAATTTTACGGCGCACCGGGTAGAAAGCCATTTTGTCAGCAATGCAATGTTCAGCTGGAATGACAATCAAGACGTGTGGAGTGCCAAACTGTTTGTCAATAACCTGTTCGACTCCGATCACGGTATCATCGGTTTTGATGTTTCTGGGTTTTACGGTAATACTCTTATCTCACACGCCAATCCTCGTACCTATGGTTTGACCGTTAGGCGTAATTTTTAATGCGCTAAAGTGTTAGAGTTGGTGGAAAATAATCTACGGGAGAAATAAATATGAGAGTACTGGTGTTTGTCTTTTTATTGTTCAGCGCAGTGGTATCAGCTGAAGAATCAGGACATAAGTTAATTAACGGGGTCAAACTGTATTACAAAACCATTGGACAGGGCGAGCCTGTTGTCGTGTTGCATGGTGGGCCGGGATTGTTCCATGATTATTTATTGCCACATATGGGCAATCTGGCGAAAGACTTTCAACTGATCTTTTATGATCAGCGGGGTAACGGTGGTTCAGCGCTAAAACCCGAGCAATATGACTTTAATATGGATACCATGGTCGAAGACCTCGAAGGCATTCGTAAAGCATTTAAGCTCGATAAAATGAATCTAGTCGGCCATTCCTTTGGCGGATTGATTGCGATGACTTATGCCATTAAATACCCAGACAAGCTCAAAACAATGGTTTTGGTCACCAGCAGCCCACCAGACGGGTATTTTAACAAAGAGATTGGTGCCAATAAAAATCGAAATGGATTCTTCGCCACCAAATTTTTGGAGTATTACAATGCAACGACTAGTAAGCCAAATCAGAGCAAACTTGAGGAGTTTATTGCAGGGATGAAATTTGGCGAACAGTTGAGCCTGTATGACCCTTCAAAGGCAGACACAATGACTGGGGCTGTACTTTTTGATCAGGCCAGATTGGATAACCTGATGCTGATGCAAAAGGTCAAACTCGTTGAAGAATGTTACGACCTGCTGCCAAAATTGGCCGACCTTAAAGTCAGAACATTAGTGATTGCAGGTGCCGTCGATACCATGCCGATATCCTCCTATATGGCCATTATGCAAACCATGAAAAACGCTTGGTTTGTGTTATTTAACAAAAGTGGCCACGCCCCTTACGCCGAACAACCTGATAAATTTCATAAGGTGTTGAAGGAGTTCATCAACAAATAGTTTAAACAAAAAAAACGGCCTAATTGGCCGTTTTTTTATAAAGCTGCCTAAGCAGATTTATTAATCGAGTAAATCAACAAACTTGACCGCATCACCAATATAATTGGCTGGAGTCAGTTTCTTCATTTCATCTTTGGCATTTTGTGGCAACTCTAAACCATCAATGAAATCAGCCATAATTTGCTGGTTCACGCGTTTGCCGCGAGTCAATTCTTTAAGCTTTTCATACGGGTTTTCAATGCCGTAACGGCGCATCACGGTTTGAATTGGCTCGGCCAATAACTCCCAGTTTCTGTCCAGCTCATCAGCCAGATTTTGCGCGTTGATCTCCAGTTTGCTGATGCCCTTCAAAGTCGATTGGTAAGCAACAATACTGTGTGCAAAACCGGTGCCGAGGTTACGTAACACAGTAGAATCAGTTAAATCGCGCTGCCATCTTGATACTGGCAGCTTTTGCGACAGGTGATTCATGATGGCATTAGCGATGCCTAAGTTACCTTCTGAATTTTCAAAGTCGATAGGGTTGACTTTGTGCGGCATGGTTGAAGAACCAATTTCGCCAGCAATGGTTTTTTGCTTGAAGTGTCCCATGGCGATGTAACCCCACAAGTCACGATCAAAGTCGAGCAAAATTGTGTTGAAACGGGCGACCGCATCAAACAATTCGGCAATGTAGTCATGCGGTTCGATTTGCGTGGTGAACGGGTTCCACGTTAAGCCTAGGCTGGTCACAAACTTTTCGGCATGGGTATGCCAGTCGTACTCAGGGTAAGCCGCAAGGTGCGCGTTGTAGTTGCCTACCGCGCCGTTGATTTTACCGAGCATGTCGATTGCTGCGATTTGGTCAGCTTGACGCTTCAAACGCATGTAAACGTTGGCCATTTCTTTACCCATGGTTGACGGCGTTGCCGGTTGACCGTGGGTGCGGCACATCATTGGAATGGCGCGATATTCTTTGGCCAAACCTTTAATGCTGCTGAGCAATTCGTTGATATAGGGCATAACCACTTCGTCGCGGGCTTCTTTTAACATCAAACCGTGAGACAGGTTATTGATGTCTTCAGAGGTACAGGCAAAATGGATGAATTCGTTGATGGCGTGCAGAGCTGGGTGCGCTGCTACTTTTTCTTTAAGGAAATACTCAACGGCTTTAACATCGTGGTTGGTGGTGCGTTCGATTTCTTTGACGCGCATTGCGTCACTTTCACTGAAATTGTCGACGATGTCGTTGAGCCATTTATTGGCTTGTTCATCAAATGCGGGGACTTCTTCAATATGGTCGGCCAAAGACAGTTGTTGTAACCATCGGACCTCGACGATGACACGATACTTGATGAGGCCAAATTCGCTGAAGTAATTTCTCAGGGATTGGGTCTTGCTGCCATAACGGCCATCGATGGGGGATATCGCGCTTAACGCTGAAAGTTCCATTGCATTTCCTGTAGGTTTAGGTTTGAAGCTTTTGATAATAAGCTCTTGATATATAGCTCTTGATATATAAATAAGGTTTTCTAAGTTATGGTTGCTTTGAAGCATCCAGCGCCGCTTGAGCCACGTTCAATATTGACTGACGTGACAAGATAAGTTGCCTGCGCTTGCCACCGAGCTGGCGCCACAATACCGCCGCTCTAACTGCTGTTAATAGCAGGGCGCGAATTTTGTGTTGGTTAGACTCTACTTTTAAAAACTGCTCTGAGCCGGAGATTTGAATGCGTCGTCCCAAAGGACTGATCACATCGGTATAAATAGTGGCCATGTTGGCTACGGTGTTGCTGTCGAGCAAATCAAAATGGCTCAACTGACGGTTTAAGTCGGTAATGCGACTCGACAACTCGCCCAATGCTTGATTGTTGTTGCTCAGTTTTCTTTCAAGCGTTAACACCGAAGCGATATAACGAGTGACTTCAATGTCTTTTTCGGTTTGAAAACCCAACTGCTGGCACAAGACTTTGTAACCCAGGTTCAGTTGGTCAAACGAGCCATAAATCTCAAGCGGTCCATCGGCGTCGACCAGTGTGATGCTGTTGTACATCACCCTTAATAGTTCGTCAGACGTGGTCGCTTTGCGGGCAATTAGCCTGACCAATTCAACGGCCTGACAAACGGCGGCGAGCGCCATGATACGGTAAGTTTCTGGAGAATGTTCTGTAGACGGTTCTGTAGACATAGTTGGCGCTTCTATTTAATGATCTGGTTGATAATACCGCCGCCAAGGCAGCGCTCACCATCATAAAAGACGGCTGATTGACCCGGAGTGACGGCTTTTTCAGGTTGGTCAAAAATGACTTTAACCTCGCCATTGTCTAGTGGTTCGACAGAGCAGGGCACATCCACCTGACGATAACGAGTTTTAACCGTAATGTTAACCTTCTTGGTTGGTCCCTTGCGGTCGACCCAGTGTAATTGGTTGGCAATTAATCCGTCTGAATATAGCAGCGGATGGTCGGCGCCTTGTCCGGCAATCAAAACATTGCGTTCCAAGTCTTTGGCGACCACATACCAAGGGGCTTCACCGGCATCTTTTAAACCGCCAATGTGCAAACCTTTGCGCTGGCCAAGGGTGTGATACATCAAGCCATCATGTTTGCCGATGGCTTTGCCTTCAGGGTTTTCGATAATACCGGGCTGGGCTGGAATATATTGCTGCAAAAAGTCTTTGAACTTGCGCTCGCCGATAAAGCAAATGCCAGTGCTGTCTTTTTTGTTGTGGGTGACCAGACCCTGTTCTTCGGCAATTTTTCGAACCAAAGGTTTTTCAAGCTCGCCTACCGGAAAGAGTGTTTGCGCCAAGTGTTTTTCTGCCAAGGTATAAAGGAAGTAACTTTGGTCTTTGTTGTTGTCGAGTCCGCGCAACATCTCCCAGCCGCCGTCCTTTTCACTGTCGCCTTCACCTTTAACCTCAGCGCGCCTGACATAGTGCCCGGTGGCAATGTAGTCGGCGTTGAGAATTTCGGCGGCAAATTGCAAAAAGGCTTTGAATTTGATTTCTTTGTTGCAGATGATGTCGGGGTTGGGTGTACGGCCGCCACGATATTCTTCGAGAAAATATTCGAAAACGTTATCCCAATATTCAGCGGCAAAATTGACGGTATGCAGCTCGATACCGAGTTTGTCACACACCTTTTGGGCATCTTTTAAATCTTCGGCTGCGGCGCAATATTCATCGTTGTCATCTTCCTCCCAGTTCTTCATGAACAGGCCTTCGACCTGATAACCCTGCTCAATCAGCAGATAGGCCGAAACAGAAGAATCAACACCGCCGGACATGCCGACGATCACTTTTTTACTGGCGTTGGAAGTCATAGATAAAGGATACTTTGGTTAGTTGCATCGAAAAAACTGGCGCGAATTATAGCATTGAACTTAGCAGCCTGTCCAAGCCCTCTGAAAATCAAGGGCGATCCACACGGAGGGAAACAGAGTCACGGTGTCCACGGAGCAAGATAAAAAGAAGGAAAAGTTAAAAGCAGGACATCCATTTATACATATACATATACATATACATATACATATACATATACATTTATCTTTATTTTCTTTTTGCTCTTCTCCGTGACTCTATGTGCCACTCCGTGTGGATCGCTTTTGATCTTGTCTTTTCCTGTTCTTGCATAGTTTGGCTGTCTGAGGAATATGATGATACAGGTTAGTTGGTTGAATTAACCCGGCGGCCACGCATGGCTTGTCTGGCTCGTTTGGTCCGTCCGGCTCGTTCGCCCCGTTCAGCTCGTTTAAGCCCTCTGGCTCGGTTGACGGCTTTGGTACGTTTCATCTTCTTTTGTAACCACGTCGGAGTATCTGGGCCATAAATCAAAAGATGATATAGGTAGGGCACTGCAATCACCATACCCGTAACAAGCCCGAATAAATGGGCTTCTACCGCGACTTCTGCGCCAATGAGTTCTTTAACGCTGTCGCTGGGGCCCACTAAGTTTTCGAAGGCGACTTTAACTATCAGTCCGATTAACAACCATTCGCCGCTTCGCTCCCCTGTTTTAATGTCTTTTATAGCCCCCCAGGCAATCACGCCATGCAGGGCACCAGACAGACCCACGTAGCTTTGCATATCACTGAAAAGGTATAAACCCACGGCGTTGCCGAAACAACAGGCGATAAGGACTAAAAAGTAGCTTTTAACTGTAAAATGTTCGGCGTGCAACACCCAAATAAACAAGACACCGGCACAGTTCAGTAACAAATGAACAAAATTGGTATGCAGAAAATTGCCGGTGATCAGCCGCCAGTATTCACCCAAATTGATCTGGTCAAAATGATAACGCAACAACTCTGAACTGGCTGGTTCGAAACCATAACCAATAAAGGCGATAAGAATGACGATAATGGGGTTGGCGAGGTACTTTGGTGCCAATGGCAGTCTGATCATTTAATTCCTAATCCTAATGGATTGTTTTAACAGATAATGGTAGAAAGAGACATTCATGTTACAAAACCATTTTTACGGAGGCATTCTATCAAACAATTAGCAGATTTGGTTGGCTTGGGTCGGGTTTTTCAGGTTATTTTACTTTCATTTACCCTCAATATGTTTGTCAGTAGCGCTCAGGCCGAAGACAGAGATCCCGAAGCGTCCAGTGGATTCAACAAAAAGACCGCGCTGGTCGGCAGCAAGTTCATGGTGTCTGCCGCCAATCCTCATGCCAGTGAAGCCGGATACCAAATTCTCGAAAAGGGTGGGGCAGGGCTTGATGCCGC
>JABSOG010000428.1 GCA_013216025.1 Algicola sp.
GCATCACCTGTGCCGCCGCTGATAGTAAACGTTACACCATCTACATCTTGAGGTGCATTGTAGTGATACTCTAGTTGTGTATTGGTGTTGGCTGTAATATTTACTGCCACGCCTTTATACAACTCATTCGGCGGCGGGCAGAAGAAGCAAACGGGGCCGCAATATACGCCAACTTCATTGAAAGCAATTGTCACATCAAACGAGTTATAACCTTTGTCTTGTGCAGCATATACAACACCGCAGGCACCTTCGTCAAATGTACTGTTGGCTGTCCAATAGGTTTGATTGGCCAGCGCCATGACTTCAAACGCTTTGCCTGTATCCCAGCCTGGTGTCTGGGCTAACAGGGTAAAGGCTTTGTTAAAAACTCCCGAGCTGTAATGCACATCAAGGTTGCTGGTGAAATCGCTGGCATGGTCGATTGAATTCCCATCTTGGGTTGGGTTGGCCATATAACGCAAGGCACCGACGTTTTTGAAAATCTGCTCACCGACCATAAAGTCGTTGGTGCCATTCATATAAAACTCTGCGGCTTCACCGGCCATATCAGAGAAGGCTTCGTTCATGCCGCCTGACATGCCACTGTAGATCAGGCCTGAGTTTTGTTCGGTGAAACCGTGGCTGACTTCGTGGCCAGTCACGTCAAGACTGACCAGTGGGTAGAAGGTGTTGCCACCGTCACCAAATGTCATTGTTGAACCATCCCAAAAGGCATTTTCATAGTTATTGCTGTAATGCACCCGCAGGGTCAGCTGAAAAGTCAGTGGTGCCTGACCGGTATAGGCGTTATACATATCGAAAATCACACCGCCAAAGAAATGGGCATCATTAAGCGGGCCACAGGCACCGTTGATGGCCTGATGGTCGTTACGAGGGGCTTCGAATGAATAAGCCGTGGTGCCAGATGTACCATGATTCAGATCGACGGTTTTGACATCACTATTGTTCATCACATAATTGGCACCATCGACGGTAATATCGAGGCGATCAAAATCAACGCCATATTCATAGCAACCGGTTTTGCCATTGCCACCTGGACCTTCGCCGAGTTTGGCATATTGCAAGTTATCATATTGTTGAACAATGTCGCCGGTGTGGGCATTGACAAAGAACACCGGACGGGCCGGTTCGCCGCCTTTTTGGGCCGGCACCACATAAGAAATGCGGTAAACCAAGGTCGGTTTGCCATTGAGCATATAAACAAACAGCTCGTTTTGCTTGTTGTAGAGTGTCTCTTTTATCGCAACAGAGGCATTTTTTCCCAACACTTTATCTCCATCGATCATCATCTGCATGGCTTTGTCAGCCGAAATCCGAGGTTTGGTTGAAAAGCCTTTGCTGTGGAAGTTAACGACTTTTCCTTTAACATCCGTCAACTGCCCCATGGCGGTTTTGGTTGCCGCAACACTATAGCCAAATACAGGAATATTTTGATAGTGCTGTTGATATCGGACTTTGTTGATCCCGTTGAATAATGTGACTTCTTTGCGCGCTTTCATTTGTGTTAGGTCGTTTAGGCCCAGCAGGGTATGGATGTTGTCTGAGCTGTGATCTATCGCCATTAAAGACGCTTCTTTAATTTCTACGGCATTAATGTCTGAGGCATGGCTCGACAAACTCAAGGTGCAAGCAAACGCTACACCGATTTTAAACAGGTTTTTTATTTTCATTATTTTTTCACTTTTATTGTTATTACTATTAGATTATTTTGCCAAATCGCCCCGATCCTGTCCTAGGAGCGGCGTTAACCCATTGATAAATGAGAAAATAACGCAAACTGAAGCGTTGGCAGGATGAAGGTACAGGGTATTTTGGGGAATAGCAATAGTGAAAGGTATTTCAACACAATGGATTCGATTTGTTCCAGGGCCTTGGGCCACTACAGGCCCTAATAAAGATGCGAAGCCGATTTATTACATCACCAGTTGCTTTGCTTTGTGTCTCATCGTTAACACTTTACTTTCGACTTTGCTGATTAATGCAATAAATTCGGGCAGCGCTTGCATATCCGTAAATGCAGGGTCATAACTTAACCGTTTGTAATCCACCCAGCCAACGTCAAAAGCACGATTAAGCCAAGCGATAGATTCAACATGTGATTGCTTTATTGCGTAAATGCTCGCGATGTCGACATAATTGCCAGGCCACTCATCACCTTGTGCAAGCATCGACTGCGTTCTGACCAGCGCTTGATTTAGAATATCATTGGCTTGTTCTTTTTCACCTTGCAGCCAATATAATTGACCCACTCTTAATACAGCATAGTGAGTCAGTTTCATATCTTCATCTGATTCACTGACTTGTAGAAATAATTCCAACGCTTTAGCATGATCTCCAGTAGCCAGCGCCACATCACCAGCGGCCACGATAATATCAGTGTTATCCGGTAACAGTTTTTGACCTTGAGTAACGATATTAATGGCTTCACTAAGCTCACCAGCAGCCAAATAAAAATAAGTCAGTGAGTAATAAAGGTGGTAGTAGTCTGGCCGAATACTTTTTACTTTTTCAAACCATCGTAAAGCGTGGCTTTGCAAACCCAGGTAGCTTAACGTTTGTGCGACATGTAAACAAACAATCGCATTTTCTGAGTCTAATTCTAGGGCTTTTAGGTGCCAAAATAACGCCTCATCTAACCGGCCTAGCTCCCTAAAATGAAATCCAGTATTACTGAGTGCGGCAAAATTTTCGGGGTTTATTTTTAACGCCTGCCGATAGGTCTCTATCGCCTTAATAAACCAGCCTTTTCTTGAATAGGCGTGACCCAATGCTTTGTAGGCAGCAGAATCATTTGAGTCTAATGAAATGGCATACTGTGCGGTGATGATTGCCTCTTCCAAATTGCCAGCCAACGATTGCGCATCGCTCAGCGCGGCGTAAGCTTTAACAAAGTTTTTGTCTAACTCAATCGCTTTTTTAAATTGGCTAATCGCAATTTTTGCGTCTTCAACGCGGTACCGCTGATAGTATTCAAGACCGCTGGTATAAGTTTGATAGGCTTGTTCAGAAGTCGTATAGCTTTGAATGTTGGACAGTTCTGTCTTTGCTTTAAGTTGAAGTGCAGGTTGTTCTTCTGGTAGCAAATTAGTCGCAATAAAATAAATTGATACTGACGCTAATAAAGCAGCAACTCCAACGAGCCAAGGTGTTCTTTTATCTGGTGCTTTTTGTAAACTATCTTCTATTTGCTCTATTTGTGCGGTTTGTTCTTTTTGAATGGCTTCCACTTTCTCACAATCTAACCGATAGCCTCGTCCTCTAACGACTTTAACGTAGCTTTCACCAAGGTCGCCAAGTGATTCTCGCAGTCTCTTTATTGCCTGCTTCACGCTTTGCTCGCTAACGACTCTGCCTTGCCAAACCTTCGTCATCAGTTCTTGTTGAGAAATGGTATTCGGCCAGGCTTTGGCAAGCACTAGCAAAAGATCGAGACTTTGCTTGGTCATATCGACTTTTTCACTCTGCCGATAAACCTGCCACTGGGCTAAATCGATGGAGAGTTCATCGATAGTAAACTGATCTGTTAGACTCGCTGACACCAGGCTTCCTTAATAAAACAGCGGAATGAGAGAAAAACCCGCAAATTAAGTAGTAAATTAACACAATTTTGTTCACGTATTAACAACGCTAACTTTATCAACATTCTACAACAGACACAACCCGTTAGACTAACACCATCAAAGTCAGTGAAACCAGATAACATGATGTGGTAAGTACAATCACATTGGTTTTTTGATAGGTTTTCATCTGGTATTATTCCTCTTTTTATGGTTTATTGTTATTAATTTATAAACAGTTGAAATGAGCGAAAATAATATCGCTTGGTGTATGGTAAAAAAATTGAGATAATTGGGTTCGTCGTTTAAACCTCAAGGTCCTTTATGAAACTTTTAGTTCGCAACCTTTCGCGCACCACCACAGAACAAGAAATCAATACGCTCTTTTCAGAACATGGTAAGGTCAGTGAATGTGACTTGGTCATGGATAAACAAACCAATAAATCCAAAGGATTTGCTTTTGTTGAAATGCCAGATGAAGCTGAAGCGAAAACCGCAATAGACAACCTGCACGAAACCCGGGTTGCAAAAAACAAGATCAGAGTGAAAATAGCGCAATAACCACATTACCCAAACATAACAACAATCCCCCCAGACCTGTATCACGCTGCTGGGGGCGGTCAAAACCTCAATAACGGCTTACCTAACTACCGTACCACTTCAATTCCACACTGGCGTGAATGCCCAGATTGTGTCGTATAAAGGGCGCCCGACCATTAAATCTTTAGCCCATACTCTTTGTGTGTTTCCGCCTAGTAAACTTATCACTTGATAATCATACATAGGTGGCGTCATTCCCGGCGAAAAGCGGGTCTGGACGTGACGGCTGTCCTCATCGAATTCACGGCGGACACCTGTTGCAATGGTCACATGCTCCCCTTGATTCGCAAAATAAATAAGATCTCCGGCTGCCGGTACGCCTAAAGTATTAAACCAACCACCATCAGTTTCACTATAAATATACTTTTGGGACCCTGCACCAAGTTCATAATAGATAGTCATTGCTGTAGAGTGCACTTTATTACGAACATTAGCACCCGCTTTGGTATAAATATCCTCTATTCTTGCTTTCGTGATCACTCCATTTTTGTATGCTCCAAATAACACCATTTCCCAACAATTCATATTGCTGGTATTTGTTGGTGCGGCTGCATTCCGACAAATCCAATTTGTAAATGCCGATGCTGTAGCAGACTGCTCGGCTATTGCTCTTGAACTTGCGGCTACCCAGTTTAAATCACCTTCCAACGCAGCGGCTCCAGCGAGGGCCCCTCTTCTGTCTCTTGTGTTTCTGGCTTCTCTGGCTTCTCTGGCTTCTCTGGCCTCTCTGGCTCTGCGTGCATTTGCTCTTGCAATAACGGAACCAATCAGCCCAACAACAAAAATAACAAACACTGCAATTAGGTAAGGTGCTATTGTTTCCCATTGTCCCTGAACTATATCGTCACCTTTATGATGCTTTTCTGGTGGTGCTTTTGGATCTTTTTCTTTGAGCAGCTCAGCCAGTTCTTCTAATACATATTGCTTTAAAAGACCGTCATTTAACTTGTCAATCTTCGACAATTCATTGAAAACGGCTCCTATATCTATGGTCCCCTCAGTGCTGTGCTTTTATTCAGCGTCTTCAGGCCCTCTTAAACTTTCAGTCCATTTAATCAATGCAGCAAATTCGCCTGCTATTTTTGTGCTATCTTCACCCTTTTTAACTGTTTCAACGGTTTTTTCTTCCCCCTCTCGCTGCATCACTGCTTGGCTGGCGCTGGCGTTACCAATTTTCAATTGAAGTGGATTTACAGAAGGCTTATGTATAGTGGACTGTTGATTCATATTCAGTGTCGACGAACCAAAGTCATGCCGTATCTCTTTTGACGAGCCATCAGAACCTTTGCGAACCCTTTGCAAAGCGACCTCCCCCATTCGCGTAGCTTCACTCTCCAACCCTGCATTATCATTAACCGCCATCCCGCCAACAGCAGTCGTCGCCTTAACTCGTCCCTGGGCCTGCTGAACAACATGCCCCAACTCATGAGGCAAATGTTGATCCTGACCACTGGCCAGATGGATTTCTGACCCCTGGGCATAAGCATGCGCCTGTACAGCTGCCGGTTTACTAGAATTACGATGAACACGAACATGATCCAAACTAATCCCCGACAAGTTCTCCATCCCTGACTTGAGGTTATCTGGCAGGCCAGTGTTGTTTGAGGTTGTGTCAGTTTGTCGCTGCGCCGGCACACCGGTTAGCGAAGCAATTTACAATGCTTGGCGCTGCATCAAAGGACTTTGCGCAATATCTTGTTGTAGTTGTTGAAGCTGCGTTGTCTCAGCGCGGTTATCCTCGAAGTAGCAGGACTGTTTGTGCTGTTGAGCGACCCCCGCAGGTTGAACAACCTGTTGCTTGTTGGGTTGCATTGTTTTAGCCTGTTCGGCCATGATAACTCCGTTTTTCTATATCGATTTTAGTCACGTTTCACGAAGTATAGAACAGAATTGGGGTCAGCACAGACTTAGCGGAAATTTAAATGGGTTCAACTAAATGAAGAGAAAAAACATGATTTGCGTCACCTCAATCCGGCAAACTAAGTAAAAATGCAACAAGCTTAAATTGGCCATTGTGAGACATCCGCCCAATGGTCACTGCGTCTATGCCAGTACTAGCACCATGATATTGCAGCAAAGTGTTGCTGAAATCGTCAAAAATGTCTGTATCAATACGTGATCACCCTTGCCAGCCAGCCTGAATATAAAAACATAAAATCAACGACTTAAAGCCTTTTTTCGTGTTGTTTGCGATTATTTCTGCCTTCAAAAATGCTTCCTAATCTAATCGTTATTTAATTTGATGTTTGCTAACGGGTCATATTCTTTTGCCATGAAGCCTCTAATATACGCCTCTTAGACTGATGCAAAGACCTAGAAAACACCGCAAATTTAGCAAAAGAGAAAAGAGCCATGTTGACCGACAAACATAACCGCAAAGCGATTAACCCAATCCTTCCTTCAGATGGTCAAAGCAAGGCACGTAATGGTAGTCTTGGCGAAAATCAAAAAGGCTTGTGGCGCCTTATTCAAATGCAACCTGACACCACAGCCTATAACATTCAGGTCATGTTCCGGGTGGGACCAGAGTGTCAACTGCCAGTGTTAGAACAAGCCTTCGCCCTGATGTTAAAGCAATATCCGCTGTTATGTGCTGCCATTATTGAAAAGGATGGCGAACCTCATTACGACTATCCCTATCAAGCAAGAGATTTTGCCATGCAACACTGTGACCTCAGTCAATTGAGTGCCAAACAGCAAAAAACCTGGCTCAGTAACAGAATGGACCTAGGTTTTTGTTTACAAAGCACGCCGTTGACCCGTCCGCTTTTTTTAAAATGCGG
>JABSOG010000043.1 GCA_013216025.1 Algicola sp.
CAAAGAACTGATCAAAGATTTGCCCGACCAATCGGCCTTTAATAAAGGCGAAATGGCTTGGAAGCTTTACACCATTTTGCCTAATCACTTAGATGACGAATCGTTTTTACCACTGAAAAATTATCTTCAGAGCGATAACAACGGCTTGATGTTATTTCAGCTCAGCGAAAAAATTGCCGATGTTTTTGACCAATATCTAATGTATCGCCCCGACTGGATTGAGGCCTGGGAAGCGAACGAAGATAATATTAAAGATGGCGATGCAGCCTTGCACCCGTGGCAACCCATTTTGTGGCGGGCACTCAAAGACCATACCGCTGATTTGCAACAATCTAAGTATCATCGAGCCAATTTGCATGACGTATTGCTCGAACGGTTGGCGCAGGCATTCGCCGATAAATCTCATAAAATCCACGCCGATGTGCCGCAGCGCCTGTTTATCTTTGGTATTTCGGCCTTGCCCAGTCAACAACTGCATGTGTTTGAACAATTGTCTGAGCATGTTGATATTCACTTGATGTTGTTTAACCCGTGTGAGCATTACTGGGGAGACATTGTTGATGAGAAACAGTTGGCCAAAGTACAGGCGCGTTTTGCCAACAAAAAACATCTGGGTGTTGATGACCAAAATTATATGACGGTGGGTAATCCGCTATTGGCGTCTTGGGGCAAATTGGGGCGAGATTATCTTGAACAGTTATTAGAGATTAATGCCGACCAGTATGATTATTTTGTCGAACCAATACCGGCCAATATGTTGTGCCGAATACAGGCCGATGTTTTTAACTTGTCGTTTAGAGATCAAATCGATTCGCTGACACCCACTGAGTCGTTGACGGATGCGGGCAAGCAAAACATCAATGCGAATGATAATTCACTTATGTTTCACGCCTGTCACAGCCCGCTACGCGAAGTTGAAGTATTGTATGATCAACTGCTGCATTTGTTTGAGCAAGGCTCCTCACCCTCACCCACATCCTCACTCACCTGTGCACTCACGCCCAAAGACATCATCGTAATGATGCCAGACGTGTCATTGTATAGCCCGTATATTGATGCGGTGTTTGCTGGCAGCGAAGTTAATCGAATACCTTATGCGATTTCTGACAAGGGTTTTGTGCTCGAAAACCCGATACTCAACAGTTTTTTGCAGTTGATGAAATTGCCCGACAGTCGTTTTTCGGCCTCTGAATTGTTAGATTTGATCTCAGTGCCTGCCACAACGTTGGTGATGGGGCTGGTTGAAGAAGATATTGAGCTTATTCGAAACTGGATAAACGAAGTCGGCATTCGCTGGGGTATCGACAGCGACCACAAACAGTCACTTGATTTGCCTAATGACGAACTCAACAGCTGGCGCTTTGGACTCAATCGGTTGTTGATGGGTTATGCCATTGGCAACGAAACATTGGTCGACGGCATTTTGCCGTACAAACACGTAGAAGGACAAAACGCCGAAACGCTGGGCAAGTTGGTATTTTTCATCGACACCTTAATTGGCTACCGGGCACAATTGGCCGAAGCGGCCACCATCAGCGAAAAAATCGCCACGGTTAACGCCTTGGTTGCCGCCTTTTATCAAACCGATAAAGACGAAGAGCAGGCGATAAATACCATTCGCCAAGTATTAATTGAATTTGAAACCCATCACGACACTAAAAACTGCGAACAACCGATCAGTCAAAAAGTGTTTGCTTATTATCTTAATAACGCCTTTAACGACAAAGGGATAGGGCAGCGATTTTTGGCCGGACAGGTAAACTTTTGCACCCTGATGCCAATGCGAAGCATTCCTTTTAAAGTCATTTGTCTGCTGGGCATGAATGATGCCGATTATCCTCGTTTTGTCGCGCCAGTCGGGTTCGACCTGATGGCGACGGGCAAAACCCGCAAAGGCGACCGTTCACGGCGGTTAGATGACCGTTATCTGTTACTTGAGGCGATGCTTTCGGCCAGAGACAAACTGTATATCAGTTATGTGGGCCATTCGATGCAAGACAACAGCGAAAAGATCCCCAGTGTGTTGGTGACTGAGTTATTAGAGTACTGCGAACAGGCGTTCACTTTTGATGAGACGCACGATTTGAATCAAAGCTTGGTGCAATTCCACCCGTTGCAGCCGTTTAATCCAGCCTACTTTGACGCGCAAAGTTCGCTTAGTAGTTATCAGCCCCATTGGTATCGTTACGTTAACCAGAAAAATGCGACCACAGATTCACAAATTGCTGAGCAGCCCATTGATGACTCCGAAATTGTCAAAACCTTGGATTTAGAGCAGTTAATTCGGTTTATGTTGCACCCGGTGAAGTACTTTTTTAATCACACCTTACAACTGTATTTTTCGCCTTTGACTCAGGTTGAGCAAGATGACGAAACCTTTGTGCTTGATGCTCTGACCCGTTATCAATTGCTTGAATCTCTGTCGGCGAGCAAGCTGGCGCAAAGTGGACTCGACAGTTATTCACATATTAATGGCACCGGCAACTTGCCGCACCGAGAGGTTGGCAAGCTGACGTTCGACAAACTCGACAAGCAGGCGGATGGTTTTGTTGGGGCGCTCCATGAAACCTCACTAACACCATTGACGCCAGTTGAAGTCAACCTGACAGTTGCCAATATTCAATTGCTGGGCTGGGTGAAAAACCTCACCACCAATGGTTTATTGTTTTATCGCCCGGCGAAAGTGACCGCCAAAGACCGGCTGGTGGCTTGGATACATCATGTGATGATGGCGGCCATTGGTCGTAGCGTGGTGACTCGTCATATCGGTTTGAGCGAAAGTGTTGACTATAAAAGGTTGCCCCAGGAACAAGCAAAAGCGTTGTTACAACAATGGGTTGAGCTTTATCTTGCTGGACGAAAACAACCGCTGCCGTTTTTTGTTAAATCGAGCGAAAAGTGGTGTCAAACCGCCAAAATGACCGAGGTGGCCAAGATGTTTAACGGCTCTTCGTTTAATCAAATACCGGGTGAGGGCGATGATTTGTATATAGAACGGGTGTTCAAAGACGTTAATAACTTGCCAGAAGCATTTGGCCAATTGGCCGAACAAATATTCAAACCTTTGTTTGATGCGGTGGAGGAATAACATGCAATCCCTAAATCCTCTTGAGATGCCAGTGAAAGGCATGAACCTGATTGAAGCTAGTGCGGGCACAGGAAAAACTTACACTATAACAACACTTTATTTGCGGACATTGTTGGGGTTGGCAGAGTGGGACAAGCCTACCGATGGTTTGTCGGTCGACCAAATATTGGTAGTAACATTTACCGAAGCGGCGACTGAAGAAATTAGAGACCGAGTCAGAAGGCGGCTGAACGATGCAAAACAGGCGATTTTTTTACGAGATGTTGAGCAAGACGATAAAGACCCGATATTAACCGAATTGATCACGCTATTGCCCGATGTCGACTTGGCTTATAAAAGGCTCGATGCGGCAGTAAAAATGATGGATGAGGCGGCCATTTTTACCATTCATGGCTTTTGTCAGCGAATGCTCAAACACCACGCCTTTGAAAGCGGCAGTTTGTTCGATAACGAGTTTATTCTCGACGAGCGTGAATACCTCGAAAAGAGCATCAAGGATTTTTGGCGTTGCACGGTTTATCCGATGTCGGGCACTTTATTGTTGTTGTTTTTACAGTGCTGGTCGTCTCCCAAAGCTTTGTTGGCTGAGTTGCAATCTTTGCTGAACAAACACAGCGGCACGTTAATTCCTGAAATATCAGAACCAGCGCTAGTGGCCAAAATAGATGAATATGGCCTGTTATGTCAACGAGTTAAGACCAGCTGGGTAGAAGATTCAATACCGGCGCTAATCAACGAATCGATGTTACTTAAAAGCCGCAAACCTGCAAAAGCAGAATACCTTGATGCGTTCACGCTGTTTTGTACATCGGGCGAGTTGGAGTTTGCTAAGGGCAAAGACTCGTGGGAGGTTTGGTCAGAAGAAACCATTACCAAGGCCACCAAAAAAGGCAAAGAAGCACCGCAACATCCCATCTTTGAGATTTTCTCGCGTTTGGCCGAACTTAAAGGGCAGATAAAGGCAGAGGTTTATGCGTTTTACAAACAAAAGGCGTTTAATCAGGTTAAACAGAATCTGGTGGCCGAAAAGCAGCTGAATCAAAAAATCAGCCCTGACGATCTGCTGAGCAACCTTGCTGCCGCGCTGGATAACCCAGACAAAGGCGCTGTGCTGGCGAAAAAAATCGCGGCACAGTTTCCGGTGGCGATGATTGATGAGTTTCAAGATACCGACCCGCTGCAATACGGTATTTTTAATGCCATTTACGCAGGTGAAGCCAGCACCATGGTGATGATTGGCGATCCCAAGCAGGCCATATATGGTTTTCGTGGGGCGGATATTTTCACTTATATCAAGGCCAAAGGAGATGCGCCTGAAACTGGTCAATATACGTTGGACACCAACTGGCGCTCATCAAAAAATTTGGTGGCTGCGGTTAATGGTCTGTTTAACGCCAGCCCAGATGCCTTTGTTTATAATGAGGCGATACCGTTTAATGCGGTAAAAGCGGCGGGCAAAGCCGATAAAACGCCGCTAATAATTGCCAATGATAGTTCACCTGCTGCGCTGAATATTTGGCAGTTGGCAGATGACAACGATTTACCCATCAGTAAAAGCCACGCCATTAGCGCCTTGGCGCTGCGAACCGCCAATGAAATTGCGACCTTAATGACCAAAGCGCAAAACGAGCAAGCCCATATTGGCGATAAAACATTGGCGGCGAGCGATATTTGTGTGTTGGTGCGAGACAGAAACGAAGCCGACAGTATGCGCCAAGCGCTGACCAAAGCGGGTGTTAGTAGTGTGTATTTGAGCCGTCAAAGTGTGTTCGAAACCCCGCTGGCGTTTGAGTTTTATTTATTGTTGAAGGCCATTTATCAAGAGAAAAATGAGCGGGCGATAAGGGCGGCGTTGATCACCCCGTTTTTTGATTATTCAATCAATCAATTGTGGTCGTTGACCCATGATGAAGACGATTGGCAGCGAATATTAGATCAGTTTGCCGGTTTGCATAAAATCTGGCTCAAAAATGGCGTGATGGCGGTATTGCAGCATTTGCTCAGCGCCAACGATTTGGCCAGCAGCTGGAAGCAAAACCATACGCAAGCGCAACGAATGCTCACCGATGTGCGTCATATGGGCGAGTTGCTGCAACAAAAGTCGATGGAACTGGATGGTGTGCACCGTTTGCTGGGCTGGTTTCACGAACAATTGGTGGCCGCCAGCGACGAGGGAAAAGTACAGCAATTGCGTCTTGAAGATGACAGTAACTTGGTGCAAATTGTCACTATGCACGCCTCAAAGGGTTTGGAATACAATATTGTGTTTTTGCCGTTTGTGTGTGGTTATCGCATGGCCAAATCGGGTATTTTTCATGATGAACGCGGTTTGGTGATTGATTTTTCCGACAGTCAAGAAAACCTGGTTAAGGCCGACAAAGAAAGGTTGGCAGAAGATTTACGATTGCTTTATGTGGCGCTCACCCGTGGTGTTTACCGCTGTTACCTTGGGGTGTTCAACCTCAAAGTGGGCAACAGCAAGGCCAGTCATTTGCAACAAACTGCTTTGGGTTATTTGCTGTTTAAATCGTTGGAATCGGTGAGCAATGAAGGCATTTATCAGCGATTGAGCGAGCTAAGTCATGAACTGAACGTTGCTAGGGATATGGCTAGCGAAGGATTGGTTTGTAAGAGTGAGTTTGTCAGCACCGATCTTGAGCCTATTATCGCTGATTTGAAGCAAACTCAAGTGCAGACATTGAGTTTTGAACCCTTTAAAGGCCAGATTGAATACGACTGGAAAGTCACCAGTTACTCAGCCTTGGCCAACGGTGTGGCATCGGTGCATGTTTTGCCGGGCAGCACTGACGAGGGTGATGTGGTGGAAGCACCTGTACTGCCTATTCTCGAAATTGACGATCAAATGAGCCGTTTTACCTTTCCCAAAGGGGCAAATCCTGGTAGCTGTTTGCATGACATATTCGAGAATATTGAATTCAACACATTTGATTTACGCCAGACCAAACCGGTTGCCGATGCGTTGAATCAATTTGGGATAGATAGTGAGTGGGTTGATATCACCGCACAATGGATTGAAAGCGTGTTATCTACCGAACTCAATAGAAAGCACTTGTCTTTGTCGGATATCAAAAACGATGACCGTTTGGTCGAAATGGAGTTTTACCTGCCGATGGATAAAATTAAACCCTGGCAAATTAACCAAATACTCTCAGAGCATTTGGACAGACCGGTTGATGTGTTCGACTTTATTCCGGTGAAGGGCATTTTGAAAGGTTTCATTGATTTGATATTCCAATGGCAGGGCAAATACTTTGTGCTCGATTACAAATCGAACCACCTCGGCAATACCTTTGCCGATTATGGACAAGCACAAATGGAAGAGGCGATGAGCGGCCATCATTATCATTTGCAATATTTGCTGTATACCCTCGCACTGCATCGATTTTTAAAGCAGCGCCTGCCCGATTACGATTATGAGCAGCATGTTGGTGGCAATTATTATTTGTTTTTAAGGGGGCTCTGCCCAGACAACGAAGACTTTGAAGGGGTATATTTTTCGCGGCCAAAACGGGCTTTGATTGAAAAACTCGATGCGATTTTTGCTGGAAAAACAGCATCCGTGGAAGACGTTGATGAAGTGCTTGGCGGGCAACAACTGGGCTTATGGGAAGAATGATTATGCAGAGTATGAAGAGTTGGCTTGATCAATTGCTTGAATTGAAAATCATCCGGCCTATTGATGCCGGGTTTGGTCGTTTTATTGTGCCCAGTGTTGTAACGCAAAGTGATGATTCGCTGCTGTTGCTGGTGGTTTTGATCAGTGTAGAATTGGGCAAAAAAAATGCCTGTTTAGATTTGAATCGATTCGACATTAACAACCCGCTTGATGTCGGTCAGGCTGTGGTGACACTGCCTGATTTAAACATTGCATTGAATCAACTCGATAGCTATTCGTGCATTTCGCATAGGGGCAGTGAAAGCGGTAATACCCCGTTAATCTTGCATGATAACCGATTGTATTTGCAGCGTTACTGGTGTTACGAATCAGAACTGGCTTTGGCGCTCAGGCAAAAGTCAGCCAACGACAGTCAAATTAATCTGGCTGAAGTTAGCCAATGGTTTAATGTGTTGTTTCCTGACGAGGTGCCAGCAGGCGAGGTCGATTGGCAAAAAATGGCGTGTGCGACCGCCTTGCTGAAACGCTTTTGCGTGATCACCGGCGGGCCGGGCACCGGCAAAACCACTACAGTGACCAAATTGCTGGCGTTACAAGTGTTGATGCAGCGCAGTAATGCTCCTGACGCTAATCCAGACAAGAAGCAGATCATCAAACTGGTTACACCAACCGGTAAAGCGGCGGCGAGACTCAGCGAATCTATCAAAGGGGCCAAGTCTCGTTTGCCGCTCGACACAGATGTGATTGAACTTATTCCCGATGAAGCCTCAACTATCCACCGTTTATTGGGCGTAAAACCTCACAGCAGTGAATTTATTCATCACAAAGACAACCCATTGCATTTAGATGTATTGGTAGTCGATGAAGTGTCGATGGTTGACTTGCCAATGATGGCCAAATTGATGGCGGCATTGCCCGCGCACACCAAAGTGATTCTACTGGGCGACAAAGACCAGTTAGCCTCGGTGGAGGCGGGTAGTGTGCTTGGCGATATTTGCGCCGGATCAGGGCGTGATCTGTGTTATAGCAGCGCTTTATTGGCAGACATTCAGTCTATAACCGAAATGGACATCAGTGGTCATTGCGCTGTTTCTGCCGAACCCTCGTTAAGTGACAGTATTTGCCTGCTGCAAAAAAGCCATCGTTTTGATGACAAAAGCGGCATCGGCCAGCTGGCCAAAGCGGTCAACCGTAGCGATTGGTTTGGGGTTAAACATCTGCGCCAGCAAAATGTCGCGCATTTGAGCTTTTCAGATATTTTGCCTGTCGACTATCGGCGAATGGTTCGGGAAAGTGCCGAAGCGTATCAACCTTATTTGTTGATGATCAAAGAGGGTTATTTGCCTCAGGAGATTATCGAGCAATTTAACTGTTTTCAGTTATTGTGTGCGGTGCGAAAAGGCGACTTTGGTGTCAGCGGATTGAATGAGGCGATAGAAAAAGAATTGGTTCGGATTGGTTTGATTGATAATCGCCAATTATATTACGTTGGCAAACCCATCATGATCAGCCAAAACGATTATGCACTGGAATTGTTCAACGGTGATATTGGCATTATTTTGAAAGACCAAGACTCTGAACAGTTAAAAGCGTGGTTTATTGCTCCTGACGGCAAACCCAAATCGTATTACCCCAACCGGTTGCCCAGTCACGATCCGGTGTATGCCATGACAGTGCATAAAAGCCAGGGGTCAGAGTTCGAACAAGTGTCGATGGTGTTGCCGCCGATCAATCAGGTGATTAACAACAAGGTGATCACCAAAGAATTGATTTATACCGGCATTACTCGGGCCAAAACCCAATTTAATTTGTTTAGTGAAGCGAAAGTGTTGGAACTGTCAATTCGCCAAAGCACTGAACGCTCGTCAGGCTTGGCGGGATTGTTGTATGGGGGTTAGCTTTATCTAAACGGGCCACAAGCTGTGTTCAATGGTATCGAACAGTTCGGTTAAGCTTTTTACTGCCGGTTCAATTTCTTTGGGATTTTGGCGCTGTAAAATGCCCTCAAACTGAGTGATAACGTCACTAATGTACTGGCGTTTTTCACCAAGGCTCGCTTCATAAAGCCGCTCACCCCGAGCCAGTAAAGTGGTGTTTTGTAGTTTGTCTCGTGGGTGGATTTTGAGTTTTTCGAGTGCTTTGAGCCGTGTTTCAATCTCTTCGCTACTCATTGAACCCGGACTCCCTTCAATCACCATACTTTGGTGTTTACCGGTGCTGAGTATCTGGGTTTCGACTTCGAGCAGTCCGTTTACATCATAAGTAAACCTGATATCAACGGCTTGTCTTCCAGCGGGCGCGCTGGGCACCGCCAGTGTTAATTCGCCCAGTTTGACATTGTCTTTGACCAAACGTGATTCGCCTTGATAAATGCCGACATTGATTTTGGTCTGGGCATCTTCAACGGTATACATTCGGTCGACTTTACTTATTGGAATGGGCGAATTTCTTTCAATGATCGGGTGATATAGCAAATGGCCTTTTTCTCGGGCATGAACATTATGCATGTCGACCCCTAGTGTATATGGGGATACGTCGGTTAAAACCACTTCTTCCAAAGCCACATCATTCATTAACAGGCCAACCTGTACTGCGGTACCAAGGGCTATAACGTCATCAGGGTTGACTGAAGCAGAGGGAATTTGTCCCATGAGTTTAGCTGCCATTGAACGAATTTGTGGCATTCTTGATGCGCCACCGACCATAACCACGGCGTCAATGTCACTGGTGTCTATTTGAGCGTCGTTGATGGCTCGCTGTAGTGGCTGTTTTAATCGTTCAACCAAGGGCGCGGTTAACTGGTAGAAGTGCTCGCGACTGTATTGATGTTGATAGATTGTATCGTTGAACCTGACAACCATTTTGGCTGTTTGCTCGTTGGTTAGGGCCAATTTGCATCGTTCAGCTGATTGGAGGGTGAGGGCTAACAGCTCGCCGTCGAGTTTTTCGGCTTTGAGTCCGTTTTGCGTCGCAAAATCGTTAGTCAGTACTTCAACAAAATCCTCTCCACCGAGGTGGTTGTCACCTGCAGTGGCGTTGACCTGCATGACGCCGTCAAACAACTCTAAAATCGACACATCAAATGTGCCACCGCCAATATCGAAAATTAAAAAGGTGGTATCGTCTTCTTTTTGATGTAAACCATAGGCAATAGCGGCTGCGGTCGGTTCGTTGATCAGTCTTTTTACCTCAAGACCGGCGATGGTGCCAGCTGTTTTGGTTGCTTTGCGTTGGGCATCATTAAAATAAGCCGGGACACTAATGACTGCGCAGGTTACGGTTTCTTGCAAGTATGCCTCGGCATCGGCCTTGAGCGATTTTAAGACTAGGGCAGACAACTCTTCGGCTCTGAAGCTTTTGTTGCCCAGTTTAACTTCCCGGTTCGATCCCATATATCGCTTGAAATTGGCGGTGGTTTGGTAAGGATGGGTTTGCAGTCGCTGTTTGGCGGCCTCACCGACTAGAATTTGCCCTTCATCATCGAAACCGACCACCGAGGGGGTTTGAAACTGGCCATTGCCGTTAACAATTAATGTTGATTGTCCGTCTTGCCAGCAGGCGCACAAGCTGTTGGTGGTGCCAAGGTCAATACCAATAGTGGCCATATTAAACTCCTAGGGTCGCGTAAGTTTTTAGTAAGCTAAAACCTGCAATGCTGACAAATGCTATCGCGCCAACAACAAAGCGAAGGCCTTTGAGGCCGACCCATTGTTTGACGCCTTTGGGGGTTTTAAAGGCAATGCCCGTGTAGATGGCAAAAAGGGTTATGCAAGTGCACCATAAATAAATAAACGCAGACAGCTCTCTTATTTTTAATTGCATACTGTCAGCAAAATATATTAGCGGCATCAGGCAAACGCCCATTAACAACAGCGCCATCAAACCAAAAGACTTTGCTAATAACATCGAGCCTACAACAAAGATAAAAACTCTGGTGGTCTCATGAGGAATGAGGCAAGCGCCATAAAATGCTATCAAAGCCAGCGTTTTGATGATGAACTGTCGCTGCTGCTCATCTGACAAAAGCATCCATCTCATTTCGCGCCACTGCAAATATTGCCGTCGAATTGTGTTATAAAGCGATTTGATAAACCAATAAAATAGCGCAATAGACATTGCCAGAGTCAACGACAGGACTGACTTTTCTAAATCAGCCAAGTTGGCTAGTGGTTTATATGTTGTGATATTTAGGCCCAAGAAAAGGATGGTTGCCAAAAATGCAATTTTTGCAAAGTGATTTAACGAAATCATCGTTTTGTTATGTTGCTCTAACCACCAGTTAAAGGTTTTACTATTGAGCTGTGGATAGTAAAACTGGTCGTAAGAATTCAGCAATGTGCTGATAATATGGTCTATGTGATTTTTTACATGGCCAAATAAAAAGGCGGTCTTGCGAAAATAAGCGGGGTCATAGGCGTGGTTCAACACCTTAATGGCTTTACGACTTTTCCAACTGCTGTTTTTACCCTGGGCTGCATCACTGCCCAATAAACGCTTGTGAAGGATGTAGGCATTGATCCGGTTTTTGACAAAATTCAGTGTTC
Source organism: Algicola sp. (assembly GCA_013216025.1). Taxonomy (GTDB): domain Bacteria; phylum Pseudomonadota; class Gammaproteobacteria; order Enterobacterales; family Alteromonadaceae; genus JABSOG01. The sequence goes on from JABSOG010000043.1 coordinate 11,270, forward strand.
GTGCGGTTTCATTGTCTGCATAGTGTTCAAACCAATTAAATTCTTTGGCCATAAGATAAACTACGGCACCGGGATAGACGATGTCTTGAGGCCAGTCGAAGGCCGCTTGCAGGCAGACCCGAGATAACTGAGCTTGGGCGTCGATTGTTTCAAAATCGGCACCCTTTAGTATCTGACGGAATTGCTCGCACTGCGCTTCATTATTTTCTATTTTAAATATTCGCTGGCAAGACGATTCGGCCAGTTGCTGCCAAGCCTTTTGTTTGTTCAGTTTTATCTGTTGTTTTGTCGGTTGTAGTGGGGCTTGTTGCCCTGATGTTTCGGGTATGACCGTTTGCTGATTATAGTTGATTTCGGTTGGGGGTTGAAAATAAGCATCATCATAGTAAGTGGTATCAGGCTGAGCAATCGAGGTATCTGCTTTGTTTTTAGCTTGTTTTTTAGCTGCTTCAAAAGCCTCTCGTAACTGCTGGTAGCCAGTGGGGTTTTGATCTGGTTTGGTTTGTTTTATTTTAGCCGCGTAAGCCTTTTTTATCGCTTTATTATCTGTTGTAGGCTCAATTCCTAGCGTTTTCCATATATTCACACGTTCATTCTCAATCAGCCTATTCCTTGAAGGGCTAGGTTATCATTTATTGAAAGAAATTAAAAATTGCGAATCGGCTTTGGTGTGCATGGTTCGCTTAGAAAGGAAAAGCTAGGGGCCTAAAACGAAAAAAGGCCAGTCGGGGGTGACTGGCCAGGGATCATAGACTTGGACTATGAATCTAAAATTCTTTTCGAAAAACAGTTTTCGTAAAAGAAAAAACAACTACTGCATATTATTTGACCACACTTGGACGGTTGAGTTCAATGCTAATTTGAAAAAAAAAGTGAAAGAATTTCAGCCTCTCTTGATTTACGTTAATTTTCAAAGTCTTACCAATAAATATTTTCACTCAAAATCGAACAATGTAAGCAAAATCATGATGCCGATAAAGAAAGTGTATGAGCAGATGTCATAATTCGCAAGTTTTCAAGGTCTTCTGACTGCCCTTGAATCTGTTTTACTGCTTGTTTGTACATGCCGCGCAGGTGTTTTTTGAGGTGCGGTGTCACGGTTTTGTTGTCGATATCTTTGAGCAGGCAAAACATCGCCAAAGCATAAATGGATTCGTTTTCAGTCAATACGGCGGTACGGTTAGCACGGTGGTCGTGACAACTGGCGCAACCGCCTCTAAACGCATAAGCGGTATTGGCAAACATCACGCCAAACCCCATGAAAATGGACAATACCTCGATGGCAGGCGCGCGATGTTCTTCGCCACCCGGCGGTAACTGGCTTGATAACCCCATCAGGTAACTTGACAGCATCGCGGCATAATTAGCGACCATCACTTGAGGTTGGTTAAGCTGAACTGGATCGTAACTGACGGTTAATTGGTCTTGCTGGGTTTGCAATTGGTTATGCCCTTCACCCGCTTCAGGGTTATCGCCACGCACAATCAACAGCGGTTGGGTTACTTGGTATTGCTGCGGGACATATTGCTGTGGATCGACCAGCTTGAATGGCCATTTTGTCAAACCACAATAACCACTGACGTTGTCAAATACACTGGTGGCCAGTTCTTCGACACTGTTGGCGCGGTTGGGGAAAAACTCATTGGTGGGTAAAATTAGCTGGCTTTTATCGGCAAAAAACTGACCATCGAATTGCTGTATCGCCCAGCCGAAGGCATCAAAAAGCCAACTGCTCGACGCTTCGTCAACAAGGGGTTTGGATTTAAAAAGACTTATCATGGGTAGTGGCAATTAAAATTGAGTGTGGTCGTTACAGTAGCAAAATTGTGCTGTGGGTAAAAGTCTGGGGTTGAAAATCGTTGTTTTTCGATTTTGATTCTCGGTTCTTGTTGATTCATTTGTCGCTTTCTCCTTCGCCCTGACCTTGCTGATTTTCGTTCTGTTGCTTTTGCTTAACCACTAATTGAATGGTTTGTTCAACCTTGGGATCTGGGGTGAACATTTGTATCAGTATACCCACAGTAATAGCCACTTTGGTGAGTTTTTTGGCTTGGGTTGCTAGATTGCTCATTAGATAGATGAGTCCGCCGACCAAGGCCCACGGGATTAACGGCATTAAAAATTGATCAAGATTTTCCATTAGATTTCTCCAAATAATTGATATCATAAAAGTGAGATTTGATAAATTATGAGTAAGAAATCAGGTCCTCTTCATTGGCAGCGGTATTGACACGAAAGCGCGTAAATCCGGGTTCAGTGGTGAATGACAACAACACACATTGCCTGTGATACAGCTTGGTAAGCACACTGTTCTGGTAGGCCAGCATGACGTCAGGCACATCAAGGGTCAAAAAATAACGAATAACCGTGTCTTTAACGGCTTGGTATTTTTCACCTGTGCTGGATTTTTCAATGAAATATGAGGTTTGTCTATATTCGACTGAGCAGGTTTGTTCAATATTGACATCACTCAACAGAAGCGTTGAGTCTGGGGCAGCGGCAAAGGCAAAGGCAACACTTGGCGCTAATACGCTGATCATCAGCATATATATTCGCAGTAAATAACCTGTCATTGAATGTCCGTTCATACTACCCCCGTTAAACTTATATATGGTCAAAATTTTCTATTTCAAGGTTCGCTGCGAGAGCGATATAATGGAGTGGTTAATTAAGGAACTTAACGCCGACATGGATGTTGGTGGTAGAGCAATGCAGGGTGCATATTGTCAGGGTATGGATGAACCGGAGCAACGGTCACCACGGATCCCCCATCATCGATTCAATTTAATTTCTTTAATCACCTTAAGATTAAGTAATTCGACCCGTTCAACCAAACCCTGGATAATATGATCCTTGATGATTTCTCGGACCCTGATGGGTAAAACCTGAAAGGTTCTTCGGGTGAATTTCAACGCGATGATATCCGTTAGGGCGACGACCGAAGCTGAGCGAGTATTATTGCCCATAAAACCGGTTTCACCGACAAAGTTGCCAGCACTGACATGGGTCAGTTCTTCACCTGAATGGATCACTACTGCACTACCTGAGAGCAACACAAAAAAACCATCGTCGACCTCACCGAGGGTGATGAATTCGTCGTCGGCGGGAATGTGGAAAAATAATGACAGGCTTTCGGCGATATGTTGTTTTTCACCGGGGGTAAGAAGCTCGAAAAGCGGCACCCGGTTGAGGATGGCTACGGCTTTCATTGGCAACAAGTTTTTGATTGGTTTTGCGCTCATATTGGGCTATCCATCTTAATCTGCTTGTTAAAAGGAAATGGTTAAAGGAGATAAGTAATAGATAGTCCAAATGCAGATAAATGGCAACAAATTGATAAGGCGGGGCAAGGCCCCGCCTCGGACTGGTTACTCGGGGTTTATGAAACCGTAGCTGCCTTCATCGCGCTGATGAATTCGCCCAGTTGAGCCAGCATGGCAGGCACATCTTCAAGGTTCTGCTCGATGATTTTAACTACCGCCGAACCACTGATGGCACCTTTTGCACCTGAAGCCAATGCCTGCTTAACCTGCGCTGGGTTGGAGATACCAAAACCCAGCAATGTTGGTGGGGTATTGTACTTATCCAACAAAGCGACAAATTCGTCGGCTGGCATTTCGGCGACTGTATCTGTGCCTGTTACGCCCGCGCGGCTGAGTAGGTAAGTGTAACCCCTAGAGTAAGTTGCGACCAATTCCAGGGTTTTCTCTGGGCTGTTTGGCGCAGCGATAAAGATAGGGTCGATGCCATTGGCTTTGGCCTTTTCTCTAAATGGTTTACTTTCTCTGACTGGTACATCGGCAATTAGTACTGAGTCGACGCCTGATTGCTTGGCTGTGGCGTAAAACGCATCTACGCCTTTGGCCAATACCAAGTTAGAATACAACAGCAAACCGATAGGAATGGTCGGGCTGTATTCTCTTACGGCTGCAATCAAATCAAAGCAGTTTTGCGTGGTCACGTTAGCCTCAAGCGCACGAATGTTGGCTTGTTGGATCACCGGACCATCGGCAATCGGATCTGAGAACGGAAAGCCCAGTTCGAGCGCATCGGCACCGGCATCAATCAAGGTCTTGATTATGGCCAAAGAGGTGTCTAAGTTAGGATCGCCCAAAGTCACAAACGGCACAAACGCACCTTCATTTTTTTCGTTCAGGGTGCTGAACAGGTCTTGGTATCGATTACTCATTGGTATCTCCTTTTTGTTTATCCTTGTTCATTTGTTTGTCCATTAAAATCTCGCTAACATGGGTCAAGTCTTTGTCGCCGCGACCAGACAGGTTTACAACGATGATTTGTTCTTCATCTGTTGATGCTGCCATTTTTAAGGCATGGGCCAGCGCGTGCGAAGATTCGAGTGCCGGAATGATACCTTCTTTTAAAGCCAGTAACTGGAAAGCATCAAGTGCTTCATCATCGGTGATCGACACGTAGTCGGCACGGCCAATGGCTTTAAGGTGCGCGTGTTGAGGACCCACCGCTGGGTAATCTAAACCGGCAGAGACTGAATAAGACTCTTCAATTTGGCCATCGTCTGTTTGCATGATGTACGTGTGGGTGCCGTGTAAAATACCCAATGTGCCTTTGGCAATAGCAGCGCCGTGCATGTTGGTATCAACACCTTTGCCGCCTGGTTCTACGCCAATCAACTTAACGTTTTCTTCTTTGATAAAGTCGTTAAACATACCGATAGCATTTGAACCTCCACCAATACAAGCAACAACGGCATCTGGCAGGCGACCTTCTTTTTCAAGAATTTGTACTTTGGCTTCTTCGCCAATCATCTTTTGGAATTCTCTGACGATGGTCGGGAACGGATGAGGACCAGCGGCAGTACCAAGCAAATAGTGGGCGTCTTGATAAGAACCCGCCCAGTCGCGCAATGCTTCGTTTACCGCGTCTTTTAACGTGCCGCTGCCAGCGGTCACCGGAATAACAGTTGCGCCCATCAGTTTCATTCTAAATACATTGGGCTGTTGACGTTCGATGTCTTTGGCACCCATGTATACGCGGCATTTTAAGCCTAAAAGTGCACAGGCCAAGGCCGTTGCCACGCCGTGTTGACCAGCGCCAGTTTCGGCAATCACTTCTTTTTTACCCATCCGTTTGCACAATAATGCCTGACCTAACACCTGGTTGGTTTTATGGGCACCGCCGTGCAACAAGTCTTCTCGCTTTAGGTAAATCTTGGTGTTTGGATTGGGGCTGATGTTGCGAGTCAGGGTCAATGGCGTGGGCCGTCCTGCGTAATCATTTAACAGTGCTGTAAACTCTGCGGCAAAGCTTTCGTCTTCTTGTGAATCAATAAACGCTTGTTCGAGTTGCTCCAGTGCGGGCACCAGTAGCTCAGGCACAAACATGCCGCCAAATTCACCAAAGTAGGGGTCCAGTTTCTTCATGCTTTTTATTGCTCCATTTTTTGCTTCAGTTTTAGTAATAGTTACCGCTCTTGTGACAGTGATACGTGTTAATGCTTGTTTGATTTTGTCCGGATTCTTATCTCCGGGCTGGTCTTCAACCCCCGAATTGATGTCCAATCCGATGGCAATATGTTTTGCAGCTTCTTCGACATTGTCGATGTTCAAACCGCCAGCGATCATAAACAGTTTGTCGGCTGGCAATTGTTGTAACAGCTGCCAGTCAAAGGTTTTGCCACTACCGCCGGGTAGGGTTTGATGAAAGGTGTCGAGCACAAAACGGTCGACAGTCTCATCAAAGGCTGGCAATTGATCTTTAACGGCTTTGGCTTTGAATATCTGGCAGTTGTCGGGTAACAGTGGTCTTAATTGGTCGATATACGCCTGATCTTCGCCGCCGTGCAGTTGTACTGCGGCCAAACCCAGTTCAGCGGCAATGCTGCTGACCTTGTCGATTGCTTCGTTAACAAACACCCCAACAAACTTTAGTGGCGCGGCTGCAACGATAGTTTTGGCTGTGTCGACGCTGACGTTACGCGGTGATTTGGCGAAGAAAATCAATCCACCAAAAGTTGCGCCGCTATCATAAGCGGCTACCGCATCGGCGGGTTTGCCCATGCCGCAAATCTTGTGTTCGCCATAAATCATGCGACGACACGCGCCAGCGATATCATCTTGGGCCATTAGTGAGCTGCCAACCAAAAAGCCATCGGCTACTTGCGACAATTGCTGCACTTGCTGGTGGTTGTAAATGCCTGATTCTGAGATCACCACCAACTCTTTGCGTTTGTCTGCTGGAATGAGTTCTACAAGCTCTAGCGTGCGGCGGGTGTCGGTGCTCAAATCACGTAAATTGCGGTTGTTGATGCCAACGATATTAGCGCCAAGTGTCAATGCACGAGCCATTTCTTCTGCGTTGCTAACCTCGGTTAGAATCGATAAGTTAAGCTTGTTCGCCACTGCGGCCAGTTCGCGGTATTGCTCGTCATCCAATACAGACAACATCAGTAATATTGCGTTGCCACCATAGTAGCGGGCAAGGTAGACCTGATAAGTGTCGATGAAAAAGTCTTTGCAGATCACCGGCTGGTCGACCAAACTGGTGACTGTTTTGAGGTAGTCAAAACTACCCTGAAAATAGCGCTCGTCGGTCAATACCGAAATACAAGTAGCGAAATCGCGGTAGCCGTCACAAATGACTTGTAAATCAAAGTCTTCACGAATGAGACCCTTGGATGGTGAGGCTTTTTTGCACTCTAGAATATAACCGGTATCGGCATCGCGCAGCGCCTCAAAAAACGAGTTTTGTGAAGGCACAACGTCATCAATAAAACGCTCAAGAGGGAACTGCTGCTTGCGCTCTTTAACCTCTATGGTTTTATGGTCAATGATTTTGGTTAGTATATTGCTCATAACGGTTCTATGCCTACTGCCCTTGATTAGATACGTGATTAGAGCCTTGATTGCTCAGCTCAATGAACTGATCAAAGGTCGCTCTTGCTTTGCCCGAAGCCATCATTTCTTGTGCAATGGCAGCGCCTTGCTTGAAGTTGTCAGCTTTGCCAAACAACACCAACAAAGCGGATACGTTAATTGCGATAGCGGCATTTTGTGCCTCTGTGCCTTTGCCGTCGAGCAGGTTGGCGGTGATGTTGCAGTTAAACTCTGGCTCGCCACCGGCCAGTTCTGCCACATCAAAGGTGTTCAGGCCAAAGTCGGCAGGGCTTAGGGTATATTCGCTGATTTGTCCGTCTTTCACTTCAACCACTTTGGTGTCGCCGTGCAGTGCGATTTCATCCATGCCAGAACCGTGCACCACCATCGCGCGTTTAATGCCAAGCAATAACAAGGCTTCGGCCATTGGGCGACAGAGTTCAGGCAGATAAACACCCAACAATTGAATGGGCGGTCTGGCCGGGTTGACCAGCGGGCCGAGTATATTGAACAAGGTGCGGGTATGTAAGGCTTTACGCACTGGCATGGCGTGTTTGATGCCGCTGTGATAATGGGGGGCGAACAAAAATGTCAGGTTGGTTTTTAGCAAGCAATCGTGCGCCACTTCAGGGCTCATTTGCAAGTTAACACCAAAGGTCTCTAACATGTCGGCAGAGCCTGATTTTGACGAAACACTACGGTTGCCATGTTTGACAATCGGTAAACCACAGGCCGCCGCAACGATGGATGCGGTGGTCGAAATATTAAAGGTATTGGAGCCGTCGCCACCGGTACCACAGTTGTCGGCGCAATCACCAGCAAACTCAGGGAAAGGCAAGCAGTTGTCGCGCAAGGCACCGGCCGCACCGGAGATCTCAGCGGGTACTTCGCCTTTTATTTTTAGTGCCGTCAAAAATGATGATAAGACGATTGGGTCGATTTCACCCTTAACCACCCCAGCAAAGAAGTCTGTGCTTTGCGCTTCTGTTAGTGATTCGCCAGCCAATAATTGTTCCAAAGAATCTAAGGGATTAGTCATGATAATTCTCCTAAAAGGTAGGTCAAACTCTGTTTAATCAATTGTGAACCACGGGTGGTGAGAATAGATTCTGGATGGAATTGAAAACCCAGCGCTTTGTCTTGTTCGTGTATGACGGCCATCGGGATCTCGCCAAAATTGGCAATAACATCCAATTGCTCCGGCATTTCAACCGCTTGCAGCGAGTGATATCGGGCGACCTGTAATTTACCCGGCATACCTTCAAACAAAAGGTGATCAGTGTGATCAACTGCCGATAACTTGCCGTGCACAGTTTCGGGGGCCAGACCAATGCTTCCGCCGTAACTTTCGACGATGGCCTGATGGCCCAGACAAATACCAAACAAAGGGTAGTTGCCTTTGCACAGCGCGACCAAATCGAGCAAAGAGCCTGCGGTCTGTGGGTTGCCCGGCCCTGGTGAGAGCACCACAACGACAGGATGTTGTTCGCTTTGTATTTGCTCATAAATATAATCGGCAGACACGCTGTTGCGGTAAATCACCACCTCAAACCCTAATTGCCTGAATTCATCCACCAAGTTATAGGTAAAAGAATCAAAATTATCGAGCAGGTAAATCTTGGTGTTTAACGGCTTGTTATCATTTGCTGGCATGGTCGTCTTCCTTGTTGGCTTGGAGAATGGCCCGTAATACGGCTTGGGCTTTGACTTTGGTTTCGTCGGCCTCTAACTGTGGCACTGAGTCAAAAACCACGCCCGCACCGGCCTGAACCTGGGCGACTTGATTTTTGACAAAGGCAGAACGGATGACAATACAGGTATCCATATCGCCGTTACCGGTCAAATAACCCACTGCACCGCCATAACTGCCACGGCGTTTTTGCTCGGTGTCACGGATAAGCTCAGAAGCACGAATTTTTGGTGCGCCGGTCAAAGTGCCCATGTTCATACAGGCCTGATAGGCGTGCAATGCGTCTAAATCTTCGCGCAATTGACCCGTGACGGTCGAAACCAAGTGCATTACATGCGAATAACGGTCAACATTCAACAATTTACAGGTCTGACGAGAGCCTGGTTTTGAAATTCGGGCAACATCGTTACGGGCCAAATCGACCAGCATCAGGTGTTCGGCTTTCTCTTTTTCATCGTTGCGTAGGTCTAGCTCTATACGGCTGTCTAAATCTGGGTTGATTGAACCATCTTGATTGAATCCACGAGGACGGGTGCCCGCGATAGGATAAACTTCGACCTGATTGGTGTCGGCAACATATTTAAGCGAAGACTCAGGAGATGCGCCAAACAGCGCAAAATCTTCATCAGCCATATAAAACATGTAAGGGCTGGGATTAGAAAGTTTCAATTGATCATAAGACTGCATTGGATGCGGGCAGGGCACTGAAAAGCTACGTGATGGTACGACCTGGAAAATATCCCCTTCTACTATCCGTTGTTTGAGTTCAACAACCGATTGGCAATACTGTTCGTCAGAGACATCGACCTTGATTTGCGCTTCATCTTGGGCAGTTAACAATGCTGACTTTTTAGTGGTAATGGGCAAGTTGGATGTATCACACATCTGCTGTAACTCTTCGAGCCGCTTACCCACTTCAAAACAATTGGCCATGGCGTTGGGTCCACTGAAGACGTTGCCAGTCAGTTGAGCTGTTTTATTTTGGTGGTCGATACTGAGTAGCGTCTCTGCTAGGTAAAACACATAATCGGGGCAAGTGTTATCCCCGGTGGCAACTTCGGGCAGTTGCTCAAAGTTGGCTATCATGTCGTAACCGATAACGCCGCCTAAAAATACTGCAAACTTTTCGTCACTGTTGCTTTTGATTTGTTTGATGACCGTGCGCAATACTTCAAAAGCATTGGGATGTAACAACCGCTGGTCTTCATTGAGCAAGGGGTCGGGTTTGGCAAAGGTCACTTCTATTGCGCTGAGTTCGGTTTTAGTGATGTGATTTTTAAGTTTTTCGGCCAAAAAGGGCACCAACGACAAACCGTTGTTGCTGCTGGCTTCGAGCCGAACCGTATGGCCGTGACAGGTGATTTTCATCGCCGCGTCAATCAGCAACATACTGTTTAAATTGGTCTTGCTTTCGATTTCAGACGATTCAAGCAACAGACTGTTTTGTGATTGTTTTGTTAATTGGTGAAACAGCGGTAACGGCTGTGCCACATAATTGGTTTTAAGTGAAATACTGGTCACTTCACCCGGTTGTGTTCGCACATGACTAAATATCATTTTTATTCCTTTTCATTAGATTTGTCTGTGTAGGCTGATTTACTAAACCAAAAAAAAGCCCGCTTATCAGAGCGGGCCTTGTTGTTAAATTTTATGCACAGTTCAACAGGCCCACGTTAAGTCAGCTGCCACCACCAAGAAATAGTCTTTGTTGTCAAACTGTCCATTATGTTTATCCTAATTTATCTATTCTACTGTTTATGGTACGCCAGCTATGGGTCGCTGGGTGTAAAAAAGCCCGATTCTTACGAAACGGGCTTGTCAAATGCGTGATAAAGATCAAACGGCCCGTAACTAGATGCCGTGCCACCAAGATGTGTTTGCGTTGAATACTGTGTTAATATTGCTATCGAACATCGTTAGAAGACCCTTATTTAAGTGAATACATAATTCGCTATTGTTGAATTCATGTCAACCTTATTTTTTTCATATTCTATGACCTTTGAGTATAAGCCCTTTTGAAATACGACCTACACAGCCACACCACTTGCTCTGACGGCCGATTGACGCCTGAGGCCTTACTGGACCGAGCAGTTGAGAAGCAAGTTGATGTGTTTGCTATTACCGACCACGACACCGTTAAAGCTATCCCTATCGCCCGTAAATATATCCAAGAAAAGCAACTGAATATCAAACTGATTGGCGGCGTTGAGATCTCCACTCGCTGGACCAGTTTCGAAATTCATATCGTGGGATTAAACATCGATGAAAACGACCCTGCCTTAATAGAACGGCTTAATTCGCAAATCGACTATCGTAATGAGCGGGCCAAAGAAATTGGCAGCCGGCTCGAAAAAGCGGGTATTCCAGACGCCTACATCAATGCCAAACGCATTGCCGGAGATGCGGCCATCAGCCGTTCTCATTATGCCAAATACCTGATTGAACTGGGCAAGGCAAAAAACTTTGCCGGGGTGTTCAAAAAATACATGAAACGCGGCAAAATCGGTTATGTGCCCAGCGAATGGATTGATATCAAAACCGCGGTACAGTGGATACATGAAGCGGGAGGCGTCGCGGTGATAGCGCATCCGTCGCGTTACG
>JABSOG010000429.1 GCA_013216025.1 Algicola sp.
TCCAGTGAACTTTTCAGGTAAAATGTACAACGCCATTCAGTACGGTTTGGACGAAGCAACCGGCGAAATCGATTGGGCAGAAGTTGAAGCCTTGGCAATAGCGCACAAGCCAAAAATGATCATCGGCGGTTTCTCTGCTTATTCTGGTGTGATCCAGTGGGAAAAATTCCGCGTCATCGCCGATAAAGTCGGTGCTTACTTCATGGTCGACATGGCCCACGTAGCCGGTCTTATCGCGGCAGGTCTATATCCTAACCCGGTACCTCACGCTGACGTTGTTACCACTACCACTCACAAAACTTTGGGCGGCCCTCGTGGCGGTTTGATTTTGGCTCGTACCAACAAAGCCATCACCAAAAAGCTTAACTCTGCGGTATTCCCTGGCGGCCAAGGGGGTCCTTTGTGTCACGTTATCGCCGCTAAAGCCGTTGCTTTTAAAGAAGCTTTGCAACCTGAATTCAAAACCTATCAAGCACAGGTTATGGTTAATGCCAAAGTATTGGCAGGGGTTATCATGGAACGCGGTTATAAAGTCGTTTCAAACGGCACGCAAAACCACTTGTTTTTGGTTGATTTGATTGATAAAGACATGTCGGGCAAAGCGGCCGATGCGGCCCTAGGTAAAGCCTTTATTACCGTGAACAAAAACTCTGTGCCAAACGACCCTCGCTCTCCATTTGTTACCTCTGGTCTGCGTCTTGGTTCTCCGGCCATCACTCGCCGTGGTTTCAAAGAAGCTGAGGTGACTGACCTAGGTCATTGGATTTGCGATGTGTTGGATGACATTGAAAACGAAGAAAATATCTTGGCCATTCGAGAAAAAGTCAAAGCTGTTTGTGCTCGGTTGCCTGTATACGCCTAATCGCTAATTGGTTACAATAGCGTTTAACGAAGGCCACTTAACAGTGGCCTTCGTGCTATTTAAACGCCAATAACAAACAGGTACCCCATGCATTGTCCATTTTGCGGTAAACAAGACACCAAAGTCATCGATTCCCGCCTCATCACCGAAGGCCACCAAGTGCGCCGCCGCCGAGAATGCCCTGAATGTAAAGAGCGTTTTACCACCTTTGAAATTGCCGAGCTGGTGATGCCCCGGGTGATCAAATCCGATGGTCGTCGTGAGCCGTTCAACGAAGACAAAATTACCTGCGGTTTACAACGAGCATTACAAAAACGACCGGTCAGCATCGAACAAATCGAGCAGCTGATGGTGCGAATTAAATCCCGAATAAGAGAGACTCAAGAGCGCGAAGTGCCCAGCGATTTAATCGGCAACTTGATCATGGAAGCATTACTTGAGGTCGATAAAGTGGCTTATGTACGTTTTGCTTCTGTTTATCAGTCATTTGAAAGTATCCGCGAGTTTGGCGAAATTATTGCTAAGCTTGGAGACAAATAAAGAGTGGATCATCAAGACCATCATTACATGGCCCGAGCCATCAAATTGGCCACACGAGGGCGCTTCACCACTTCACCCAATCCCAATGTCGGCTGCGTTATTGTTAATGATGGCAAAATTGTTGGCGAAGGCTGGCACCAAGTCGCAGGTCATCCTCATGCCGAAGTCAATGCATTAAACCAAGCAGGCGAGCAAGCCAAAGGCGCAACGTGTTACGTGACACTTGAGCCTTGCAGTCATTTTGGTAAAACGCCCCCTTGTGCCGATGCCTTGATAAAAGCTGGCGTCGGCAAAGTGATTGCGGCGATGGTCGACCCCAATCCACAAGTCAGTGGCGCAGGCCTAGAAAAACTCAACGCCGCCGGTATTGCAACCCACTTTGGCTTATTACAGTCAGATGCCGAGGCGTTAAACCGGGGGTTTATCAAACGCATGAAAGGGCAGGGGGCTTTTGTCCGCTGTAAAATGGCTTGTACGCTTGACGGCAAAACGGCGTTGTCTAACGGGGTGAGCCAGTGGATCACGGGCCCCGAAGCACGCTCAGATGTGCAACGTTTTCGCGCCCAAAGTTGTGCAATCATCAGTGGTGCCGACACGGTGATCACTGACAATGCTTCGCTCAATGTGCGCTGGGATGAATTGGGCTCGGTTAAATCTCAGCTGGCTGTGGAAGATGTCCGCCAGCCGGTGAGAGTTATCATTGATACCCAAAATAGACTTGAACCCTCACTTAAACTATTTAAACAGCTGGGCCAGAAAGAGCTGGGCCAGAAAGAGCTGGGCCAGAAAGAGCTGGGCCAGAAAAAGCCCGGTAAGATTATTTTAATTCGTCACCACCTTGATAATCGTCATCAATGGCCGCATTTTGTAGAGCAAATGGTGGTAAGTCAACGTCATCAAAAAGCCGATTTGGTCGAACTTGTTGATAAATTGTCCAACCTTGGTTACAACGAGTTGTGGATTGAAGCCGGAGCAACATTGGCTGGTGCATTTATGACCGAGCAATTGGTCGATGAATTGATTATTTATCAAGCGCCCAAATTGATTGGCGACAAGGGCAAGTCACTGCTTAATTTGCCAGAGCACAAAACGATGGACCAATTGACTGATTTGAATATTACTGACGTGACCATGGTTGGCCGGGATATTCGACTTACCGCACAGACTACACATGACAACACCAGACGCACATAAAATGAACAAGGGGGGTTGATGTTTACAGGGATCATAGAAGCCATAGGCAGTATCGATGCCATCTCGGTCAAACAAAATGATGCCGTTGTGACCATTAATAGCGGCAAACTCGATTTGTCTGATGTTAAACTCGGCGACAGCATTGCCACCAACGGGGTGTGCCTGACAGTAACTCGTTTGGGTAGCCAATCGTTCAGCGCCGATGTTTCAGGCGAAACGCTCAAGCGCACCACCTTTGCAACAGCCAAAGCCAGAACCTCGGTTAATCTCGAAAAAGCGATGTTACCGACCACTCGCTTTGGCGGGCATATGGTCAGCGGGCACGTTGACGGTGTTGGCACCGTGGTTGAGAAAATACAGGTCGGCAAGGCGTGGGAATTTTGGTTGTCCCCGCCAAAGAATATTAGCAAATACATCGCAGAAAAAGGCTCAATAACCGTTGATGGCATCAGCCTGACGGTTAACGCGGTCAAAGGCCAACAATTTAAATTGACGATAGTGCCCCATACCAGTGGTGAAACCACCATTGATCGATTTAAGGTCGGCACTAAGGTTAATCTCGAAGTCGACCTCATCGCTCGCTATGTCGAGCGTTTGCTGACTTCTGATAAAGAACAAAGCAGTCAGGGTGAACCCCAAGGGGTCACTATGGCGTTACTCGCATCATCCGGATATAAGGTTTAACAACAAACATGAAATTAAATACCGTAGAAGAGCTGATTGAAGACATTCGTAACGGCAAAATGGTCATTTTGATGGATGATGAAGACCGAGAAAACGAAGGCGATTTGATCATGGCCTCAGATTATGTCACCCCGGATGCCATCAATTTTATGGCAACTTTTGGTCGTGGCCTGATATGCATGACCATGACCCAGCAACGTTGCAAACAGTTAAACTTGCCGTTGATGGTCGACGAAAACAATGCCCAGTTCTCAACTAATTTTACCGTATCGATTGAAGCCGCCGAGGGCGTAACTACCGGTATCTCGGCAGCAGACAGAGCCAGAACCGTTAAAGCAGCCATTGCTCGTGATGCGGTGCCAAGAGACATCGTTCAGCCCGGTCATATCTTCCCTATCATGGCTCGCGATGGTGGTGTTTTGACCCGTGCTGGTCATACCGAAGCCGGTTGTGATTTGGCGCGTATGGCCGGATTGGAGCCTTCATCGGTGATTGTTGAAATTCTGAATGATGACGGCACCATGGCTCGCCGCCCAGATTTAGAAGTTTTCGCCGAGAAACATGATATTAAGATTGGTACCATTGCCGATATGATTGAGTATCGCAACCTCAACGAAACCACCATAGAGCGCATTGCCCAGTGTAAATTGCCTACCGCTCATGGCGAGTTTGATTTGGTGACTTATCGTGACACCATTGACGACCAAATTCACTTTGCGTTGATCAATGGCGAGATTGACAGTGACGGGACCACTTTGGTGAGGGTGCATTTGCAAAACACTTTCAGTGATTTGCTGCAATCCGAGCGCTCGGTCAATCGCAGTTTTACATTAGCAGATGGCATGGCCAGGATCGCGCAAGAGGGCGGTGTGCTGGTTTTGCTGGGCAAACAGGAATCGCCAGAGGACTTGATCAACAAGGTTAAAGCGTTTGAACTTGAAGACAAAGGCGAAGTACTGCCACCGGCGACTTGGATGGGCACCTCACGCAATGTGGGTGTCGGTTCGCAAATCTTGGCCGACGTTGGGGTAAGAAAGATGCGCTTGCTCAGTTCATTCAAAAAATACCATTCACTGTCAGGATTTGGGCTAGAATTAGTTGAATACGTGGAGGAGTAATTTCCCTCTCGATATTAAGAGATTAAGAGATTAAGAGATTAAGAGATTAAGAGATTAAAGATTAAAAGATCTCACCACAGACAAATACATGGATGTATTTGTCTGTGGTGAAGGTTTTGACCTTAAATAGCCCGAAGGGCTTTAAATAGAAAAGATGCGAAAGAGGTAACTATGTCGATCAGCATTACGGCAGCAGAAAAGAAAATTTTACAATCGGTGACCATTCCGCCGAGGCCACAGGCCTTGTTAACGGTCGCCGCAGAAGCTAAATTGCCCGAACCGAAGATTCCGGTGATAGCCAAGGCCATCAACTCAGATATCGCCATCTCATCGGCCATTTTACAGGTGTGCAATTCGGCCGCTTTTCGCCGGTCTAGAGAGATTGATTCTATCGATCAGGCGGTGATGATCCTCGGTCTTAAACGCCTCATTCCGTTGGTTAAGGCGGTGGCGTTAAAGGCGTCGATGGCCAACAGCGAAAAGCTCGAAAGCTTTTGGAAACGCTCCTCTGATATTGCTAATGGTTGTGTCTCGGTAGCCAAGCTGCTGGATAAACCTGAATTGGCCGACCATGCCTATATGTTGGGGTTGTTTCACGCTGCCGGCATACCCATCATGTTTCAACACTTTGAAGAGTACGCCGACTTTTTAGCGTTAGCCGAGGCCGAGGGCTGGGACAGTTATTTGGATGAAGAACGCGAACGCTTTGAGACCGGACATTCCACTATCGGGGCTATTTTGGCCCAACAGTGGAAATTGCCCAAGGTGATGATTGAGGTGATTTATTACCTCCATGATGTCGACGGTATTTATACTTCGGGAGAATTGAACAAGGTCAGCTTAGACTTGTTGTCGATTTTAAAAATTGCCCGCAATGTCTCACACTTTCGTGAATTCGACAATTATGATTGTGCCGAATGGCTCAATGTACGCGATGGGTTACAGGACTATTTGGACTTGTCTGATGTTGAGATGGAAGACATTCGCGACAAAACATTAGAAGCGATTAAAGCTGGATAGGGACATGGATGAGCCGTCTTTTTAGCTTATTGGATAACGGTTTAGTTCATTAAAAAAGCAAACAAATTTAAAGCACGTATTTGTGCTTTACCTTTGAAAAAGCTTCGGTATAATGCCACTCAATCGACAGGGGAGTAGTTCCAATTGGTAGAACAGCGGTCTCCAAAACCGAT
This sequence comes from Algicola sp., assembly GCA_013216025.1. GTDB lineage: Bacteria > Pseudomonadota > Gammaproteobacteria > Enterobacterales > Alteromonadaceae > JABSOG01. The sequence goes on from JABSOG010000429.1 coordinate 5,592, forward strand.
GGTTGTGGGTTCGAGTCCCTCCTCCCCTGCCATTTTTCATTGACTAACAATGTAAAATGGGCAGCGTCGATAACACCTACTAAAAAACTGATCTCCTATGCCCTTATCTGAATCTCAACACTACTATTTACAATCCATGGGCATTGATTTGTATGCGCATCGTGACGTAAAAACCAGTGAACCCTCAGAAAAACCGACTGCCATCACGCTCAAGCCTAAGCCTAAGCCTGAACCTAAGGTAATGGCTAAGCCAGAACCCGTAGAACCTCTCGTCTTTAAAATGGCCTTGTCAGAGTTGACTGATTCGACGTTTATTGGTGATATTTGTTGTTTACTCAACATCAAACCAGTTGATATCGACAGACTTGGTGATGCAAACTTTAATTTGGGTGCATTGCAGTGGACTTTTAACGACAAGGATCAAGACATCACGTTCACTCAAAACGCCTTGAAAACCGGGTTATTGACGACTTTAACGAACGTTAAAGCAAAAAGGGTTTTGTGGAAAAATCTGATGGCCTTAAAACCTGCTGACCTTAAAAACTCTTGACCTAAAACATAAAACATAAAACCTAAAGACTGAATACCATAATGACTTCTGCTGTGAAAAAAACCATCGAAATAACCCCATTACTGCTCGAAGAAGTTGACTTGATAATGCCTATCGAGAATAGCTGTCATGCTTACCCATCGAGCCTTAAGAACCTGAGCAGTAGTTTTTCAAAACGTTATTACAATTTTAAAATGACCCTCGAAGGTAAACTTATTGGCTTTTATATGGCCGAATTGGTGCTAGACGAAATGACGCTGCACAACATCTGCGTCAGTCCATCATTGCAAGGCAAGGGTTACGGTAAAAAGCTGTTTGAGCACTTCTTGGATAGCGCCAGAGCGCACAAAGTGGTGCAATTATGGTTGGAAGTAAGGGAGTCTAACGCCCCGGCCATCGCCTTGTATCAAAACAGCGGTTTTGATGTGGCTGGTACGAGGCGTGATTATTATCCGTCAGCTAAGGGCCGTGAAGATGCGCTGTTGATGGGAAGTATGTTGTTTTACGACTAAAGGTTAGGGGTCGAGGCTCGTCGCTGTTGCGACGAGAGGGGGTTAGCGGACGGATACCCTGGGTTATAAGGTCAAGGCCTTATCTGCAAGGTAATCAAACACGCTGTAAACACATCCCTGTGCGCTCAACTTTTTCATCCATGAAAAAGATGGTTTGATTACCTTGCAGATAAGACCTTTTAATACAGCCCTGGGTATCCTTTAATATAGAAAAAGCCACCATCCACCCCGACCGCCGCCCTCGATATTACTCCGTAATCTCCACAACGAAGTTGTGAAAAAAGGCG
>JABSOG010000430.1 GCA_013216025.1 Algicola sp.
ACAAGGGCAGATTGTGCCCAACGCCAATACCGGCCCCTGGGTGGCCGAACATGGATTGTTGGCCCCAGGTGATGAGATTGTCAGCACCGCTGCCGGTGGTGGATACCAAAAAATGACCGGCACCAGTGTCGCCGCCCCCTTTGTCACTGGCGTTGCCGCCCTGCTGTGGAGTCTGGTGCCGCAAGCCGATGCCCAAAGCATTCGTCGTGCCCTGTTACAACAAGGGTCGGTCTCATGAATACCAGCGACTATCGGCCAAAACCACTCAATGGCGCGCTGAGTTTACAGCTGTTACAACAGGCCCATTTAAATCACTCACCAGACAATCAGGATATAACCACCATGAGCAATCCAACACCCGATAAGGCAGTTGACAGTGCGCCAGACACCCTTGCACCTCAGGTCGACATCAACCAAGTATCCGAACTAAAAATAATGCCACAAGATTGTACCTGTGGTGGCATTGGCGGGGTTTGCAGTTGTGGCGCTTATGCCACTGCTCAAGAAAACTTTGTTTATGCGGTGGGTGTGCTCAAGCCGGTTTTTGCCAACAAGGGGCTGCAAAAGGCCTATAACTCCGCTGCCCGGACCCTTAAAGTTAACGAGCATAATCACTACGAGGTGTTTAGCCACCTCGACACAATCAGCAGACAACGTCCTTATTTGTCGCTGGCAGTCCAAGCCACCTGGATACTGGTGATCAACACCATCGACAGTTTTGTGGTGGTACCACGAACCTATACTGAGCTGGATCAGTTTATCCAGGCTATAGAACCCAATCGAGATTCGCTCGACGAGGTATTGTCTACTGTCATCGGTATTTTGGGACCGAACGCGGTGCCGACTCTGGGCATTGAACGGCCCTTACCTATGGTCATGTGCAACCAATTGTATGATTTTACCCTGGCCAAACTACAACAGAGGCTCATCAGCTTTGGCGGGTCCACTATTACCACTACCGCCATTGCGGATGTCATCAAACAGTTGGAATTCATACCCAATCATGGTGACAATGATTTTGACCGGGCGAAAAATTTTCTGGCTTTTCGCTATCCAGATATTTATCTGCAAACCCAAACGATGCAATCTGGACAGAACCCAAATAATGACGAATACCTGTATTTTCTGCTCAACATCGACACCCGTTACAGTGATTTGATTTCAAAACATACTGTGGTGGATGTGATCTTCACCTATCAGTCCAACAGCACCAAGCAACAAATTCATCGGTACTGCAGTGTCGATGTCACCGGACAATATCCTTTTATCAATACTCCCTTGGCACAGTTTATTCCGAACAATTAGCACTCACCAGGAAAGCATATCAATGAACACACCTATAGCAATAACACATGAAACAGCGGTCGATGCAAATGGTCCGCCAATCAATAACATCACACCGCAATCTTGTGATTGTGGCGGCAACGGCCCTTGCAACTGCATCATCACATCCCCGTTAGTTTATGCTCTGGGCGTGTTGACACCGGCTTTTACCACCGTGGATCTGCGCCACGCCTTTTTGAGCGCCGTTGACAAGCTTGGCGTCAATAACGATGACTATCATGCGGTTTTTAGCCACAGTGTCACCCCGGACAAAAACAGTTCCCTGAAGTTTAGGCCTTATCTTTATATCGCCGCGCAAATGACTTGGGTGCTCAGCATCAACAATATCGATACCTATATTTGCATTGCCAATGGTCAACTCGAGCTGGACGATTTTATCAATATCCTCAAAGGACAAAGCCAGTCGGCATTAGTTGCCTTGCTCGGCAACTTGGGGCCAGCTGCCCCACCAACGCTGTTCGCCGACTTACAGCTACCTATTATAATGATCAACCAACTGATTCAACCCAATCAAAAGACCATAACCAAACTCACCCTAAAACCCAATGACGGTACGATGGATATTGACCGAGCCTTCAATTACTTAGCGGTCAATTACGATGGCATCGCTGAACAACAAAACACCGCCAAGACTCCCTTGCAATCGATCAAAGGTGAAGTCACCCACACCATTGACCAACGCACCATAGTCACAGTGATCCTTCAATACCAGCAAAGCACCGATGGATTACAAAGTAGCTATAGTTGTGGCATTGATGTCACCGACCAATACCCTTTTATTGAAAACCCACTGGCCATTTATGTGCCTCAAAACTCACATACGGAGCAGGCGTAATGATCCCATTTTATTGCAGCAATACCACTAAACCCATCGACCTGGACCAGCGTTTTGCCGCCATGGCAGTTGCTCCCGAGGCGCAAACCGAAGGCAGGATCAACCCAGCCAACTGGGACAAGTCGCCAAACTACGTTTATGTCATCGGCAATATCAACGCTCACTTTCCTACGCTGAGTATTGAAAAAGCGTTCTATCAGGCATTGCAAGTAGATAAATTAGGCACTGGGAATTTTGCACAAGTCAACGACGATGTGACTTTGACACAACAGAATCACTCAACCAAGCTCAAGCCTGACTTGTACAAGGTATTGAGCAAGCCACAAAACATCAACCTGGCCCGCGAAATGGTGTGGACCTTAGACAATCTTGACAATAATGAAGTTTATACCCTGCTACCTTTGTCTAATGACCTTTTATGTCAGTTTATTGCGGTGCTAAACCCTGACTACCAAAGCAGTCAAGTCATTGTGGTCGGTAATGAAATCACTGTCGGTGATAATACAACCCCCAAGGTCGCCACCAGCAACCTGATGTTGGTCAGTAACCAGTCGGTGTCACAAACCGCCGCTCATGAACAACAGTTCAACAATGAGCGGTTCAACGAGTTGGTTGACGAGTTATTGTCACTCAATACCAACGATGGTTATGGCCATAAGGACCGGGCGCTTAATTATGTGCTTTATCAAAACCCCATTATTTACCAAAAATCCTACAACCTGAGCTTCCAAACCAACAGTAAAGGTGCCAATCCCAACGGTTTTCAACTGGTCAATGTGCGGGTAATGACTGATTTTAGCGGCAGCCGCATCGTAGCCAAGGTGATCTTTGACTATCAGGGCATTAATTCGGGTGCCAGACAAAGTTGGTACGCTGCGGTAGACGTCACTGGCGAGTATCCCTTTTTGTTGGTGGATTGGAAGCGTTATCTACCGCAAAACTAATGGAGTATTGCCAATGAAACCAACAGCATTCGAAACATGGCAACCCAAGACGGCCAAATGGTTTAAAGCGTGCTAGACCAAAAAACGGGTATCATTGATGACGAAACGAAAACGCCACACCAAAGGTATTTGTTGCACTACGAACTGGTTGAAAAGAATGATAAAAAGGAACCCTAAGGTTCCTTTTTACTAACTAATTAATCCGCTTTTATAAAGCGTAATCTTTATTCGTACGACCAGTTCAGCGTCAGGTCAGTAACCTTTTCGTAGCCAAAAATGCCGATATACCAGTCACCTTCTGCTGGATAAAAGGTAGTACAGGTTTCTTCGTTACCAAGCCGGTATGGACGACAATCAAAAGAAGTCTCTGAAGGCTTTTCGCCATGCTTCATGTAAAGATCGGCATCACCAGTGCCACCGGTGATAGTCGCGGTCAAAACAAGCATGCCTTCTGGCACTTCAACGTCTTCAAACTCCCATTCACCCTCGGCAAGTTCTATCTCATCTTCACTTTCGCTTTCGCCCTCGCCTTCATCGCCTCTTATAGAGAAATTGCCGACCAATGTCGTTGAATATGCGCGCCACCCGTTAACCATGACATAATAAGTGCCTGCCTGACCTGCTAAGAAAGCACATTCTTCAACATTTCCATTCAAGTAAGGACGACAATCAAAATCGGTTGCAGTGGCTGCAGAACCAAACTTCACATGTAAGTCTGCATCACCATGACCACCGGTCATGGTGAATAAAACAACACCAACATCAGCAGGTGTTTCTATCGAGTAATAGCTATTACTGCCTCTGGCACCTGAAACGTCGATAACTTCGCCGTTAATCAATGGAACAGATTCTGGTGGTGGTGGAGGTGGTGGCGCATCACAGGTATAAACACCAACCGCAATAAATGCCGCTTTTACATCAGCTTGGTTATAGCCTTTATCGCCGGCTGCGTTGTACACACCACAACCGCCTTCATCAAATGTGCTGTCGGCTGTCCAGTATGTTTGGTTGGCCAAAGCCATGACTTCAAACGCCGTTCGAGTACTCCAGCCTGCTGTAGTCGACAACAGATAAAATGCTTTATTGAATACGCCAGAGGTGTGGTGTACGTCCTGACCGTAATATTGACTGGCATGATCAATTGAAATTCCGTCCTGTGGCGGGTTGTCCATGTAACGTAAAGCACCCGTGCCTTTGAATATTTGCTCACCAACCATCCAATCGTTTGTGCCGTTCATGTAGTATTCGGCTGCTTCACCTGCCATATCAGAAAACGCTTCGTTCATGCCGCCTGACATGCCGGCGTAAATAAGGCTGGAGTTTTGTTCAGTGAAACCGTGGCTCACTTCGTGCGAAGAGACATCCAAGCTAACCAATGGGTAGAAAGTGGTTGCACCGTCACCGAAGGTCATTGCAGAACCGTCCCAGAAGGCATTTTCATAGCTGTTGCCGTAGTGAACGCGCATGGTCAGCTGGAATGTCAGCGGATCAGTGCCAATGTAAGCGTTATACATATTAAAGATGACATTACCGAAGTACTGGGCATCATTCAACGGCGAGAACGCACCATTAATTGCTTTGTGAACATTTTCAGGGCAGGTGAAAGAATAAGCGCTGCTGCCCGATGTGCCGTGATTCAAGTCAACGGTTTTAACGTTGGCGTTTTCCATCGTACAAGTAGGTCCAGTTTGTGTTACATCAATTTCGCCAAACTCAGTACCATAGTGATACAAACCAGTTTTGTTATTGCCGCCAGGACCTGTCGCATGCTGTAAATTATCGTATTGGAAAAGTACGCGGCCAGTGTTGGCATCGATAAAAGCAGTCGGGCGAGTGGTTTCTACACCGTCAGCACCAGGAAGAACATAAGACACTTGATTGACAAGCGTTACTTTGCCCTTGTTGACATAGATAACACGTTCACTTTGTTGGTTGTAGATCCCGCTTTTTAACGCTTTGTCATTGTCGATAAACGTTTCAAGCGCCTGCTTTTCTGATATGCGACCTTTGGTCATCATCGGATCAATGTTAAGGAAGTTACCTTGCACATTGGTAATAAAACCCATCTCAGATTTAGTTGCAGAAACACTGTGACCGAAAACCTTGATGCCTCGATAATATTGTTGGTAGCGGACTTTTGTGACGCCATTATTCAGGTTAACAACTTTGTTTTCTACCATGTTGTCATTAGCCGAAAGGGCCATCATTTTATTAAGACTGTCACCGCTGAAATTAACCATTGAATCGGCGGGGACCAAGTTTGCGGCATTGGCCGACATCGTCAACGCACAGGCTACAGCTGCACAAACCTTTGTTATACTGCGTTTTTTCATTTAATTCTCTTTCATTTTTCTTATTGCTAAGGGATAGAAACTTTATCAATTGAGTTTCAATAACCATTCCATTGATTATATTTACATCGTTGTCCTATTTTTCAAGGACCTATAATCGACGTGTTCATTTTCCAATTCGGGCAATTTACATTAAAGATTTTACAAACACCACTGTTTTTTCACTCAAAAAAATCACATTTTTTACATATGTTTTGCACCTGCAACAACAAAATCGAAAAATTAAAATAATATAGCGATATATCAAGGAGTTAAATAAAGATACAAACAGACACAGTTAGACCATTAGCTCTAAAATAAATCTCAGATACACCCGATGAAAATCAATTGGAGTAATTTAATCATCAAATTTGAAACAGCATTAACTTGTCAGTTGCTCATTTTTTGTGATGGCTGTTACCTGAAAATACAAAGAGATACAAAGAGATACAGTTAAATGGCAAATTTAGGTCGGGTCGATGGGGGGAGGACAGAGACATCCACCACCGATGGCTTAACCCCCGACGCCGAGTCAGGGTGATACTGGGTTCAATACCCGCGATAGCGCATCACTCATCATGAGCGGTGACGAATTCGATGGCTTTTGGTTTTACGCCAAGGTGTGAAATCGGTGATGGCTGTCGCCAGTAAACCTTTTGGGGTTAGCATGGTTTCGTTCCTTTTTGTTGAATAAGGTTATTATCCCAGCTCAATTTGCAAAAGTGGTGCTATCCATTTGTAAGCTCACCACACAAGCCCATAATATAGATTGTGTTCCTTGTCTCATAGTGAGAACATGGCGCCGGGATTACAGTGACGTACCAATTTTCACATAGCAGTAGTAAATCCTTTGAATGAATTCAACCAACAGTATTTTAATAGGAAAATACCTAATGAAGCTGCAAAAGTTTAATACCATTGTCTCCTTGCTCTGCCTTTTATCTGCACCAAATATCGTTACAGCCGAACCCGACCCTAATGAAGATACCACCACTAAAACAAACCTCCTTGAGATGTTTCGGGATAATAAAGATAATATCCCTCTGGATACCAGGGACGGATCAGCCGATGTGACAAGCTTATATCGTACTGACTGCGACAGACCTGCACAGAAGCCTATTAATATCCAAAGAGCAACCCTTGGCATGGCCTATCAGGGGATACCCACATTTTTCAAATCACCCGTCGCGTTGTGCCCTCAGGATTTGCGATTCAAGGTCAAGGGCCAGATTGTAGATATTGCAATTATGGGCGCGTCACTTGACATGGGAGTCGGCCAGCGAGGTACTGCCTTTGCACCGCAGGCAATACGAACAGCAGAGCGAATCAATCCCTGGGGCACTAAAATTGCTCACCCGACTGTGGGTTATGTCGATCCTCTTACAGATCTTAGAGTCGTTGACTTTGGTGATGCACCTATTGATATCCTCTCAGTCGAACGTAGTATAAACTCTGTATATAAT
>JABSOG010000431.1 GCA_013216025.1 Algicola sp.
TGTAGTACGATCATATCCGCCGAGGTTAGCAATCAAATCAGCGCCAATGCCTTGAGGCATATAGCCGGTTTTAATGCTAGTTTGTGGATCGAAAGCCCAGGCGCCACCATCAGATCCCATCGGCACCCGCGACATCGATTCAACGCCACCAGCAACCACAAGATGTTCCCAGCCAGAGCGAATTTTCATCGCAGCCATGTTCACGGCTTCAAGACCCGAGGCGCAAAAACGGTTGAGCGTCACCCCGGCACAATTGTCGTCCCACCCGGCCAATATGGCGGCGGTTTTGGCAATATCTGCGCCTTGATCGCCAATGGGCGTAACGCAGCCCATGACAATATCGTCGACGTATTGAGTGTCGAAAGCGTTGCGTTGTTGCAGGGCAGTAAGCAGGTTGGCCAGTAAGGTGACTGGTTTAACTTCGTGTAAAGCGCCACTGGCACGGCCTCGCCCACGAGGGGTTCGAATGGCATCAAAAATATAGGCTTGGTTCATGACTTGTTATTCATAATAGGTGGTCAAATTATTGGTTTTTTAACTCATCGGACCATTGTACTTAACGAGGGGGACTTGTCTAGGATTTTTTGGTGGGGTGTGCTCTACAGTTTTCACCACCTTCCCATATGGAATAAATATGTAGGTTGGACTTCGTAGCCAGGGTTTTGCGTTGTGCTCCTCACCGCTTAATAGCCCGTATCACAGCAGCCCTTTTTTCCAATGGTTCGGCTTCATTGTCACGGCCTGTCTTACGATACAAACCTGCCCAATTATCCAACACTGTTACAACGCTTGGGTGATTTGGACCAAGTGAATTTTCTCTTATCACAAGCGAGCGCAAATACATTGGTTCAGCCTTGTCATAATCTCCCATTGATTCATATAACACTGCAAAATTATTGACCATGATTGCAATGTTAGGGTGTTCTGTGCCAAGAGTTTTCTCACAAATATCAAGCGAACGTTGGTACAAAGGCAAAGCCTTATCATACTCGCCCATCGACTTATATAAATGGGCCCAATTATTCAGCGTGTATGCAACCTCAGGATGCTCAGTTCCATACACTTTTTCTTTAATATCAAGTGCTCGCTGGTACATAGGCAACGCCTTGTTATATTCGCTCATTGATACATATAAGTTGGCCAAATTATTTAGAGTAATTGAAACATCAATGTGTTCATTTCCAAGTGATTTTTCACTAATCTCAAGATCTCTAAGATACAAAGGCAATGCCTTGTCATATTCACCCAAACCTTCGTATAACAAAGCCAAATTATTTAACGCAGTTGAAGTCTCAATATGCTCAGCACCAAACGTTTTTTCACTGATTGCCAGCGCCTGTTGATATAATGACAATGCTTGGTGATATTCGCCCTTTGCTTTATGTATACAAGCAACATTACTAACAATTTCCACTTTTATCCCAACACTATCACCAAGCACATCAACCAATGCGCAAAGCTGTGGTTTATAGCCAACCTTTTCGATCCAATGCTCAGTAACAGCTGGTTGAATATCACTCTGCACCCTTGCAGCAAACCCAACCAACCCCTCCTCATCCAATCCAACCTTTTCCCTCAAAACATGCCCTACAACCGGATGAAACAAGAAACTTTTCCCATCCTTCAACAACCACCCCTTTTTAACCAAAACGACCAACTCATCCGGCTTAGCCAACCCCAGCCATGGCATCAACTCACTTTTACAGTCATAAGCTGTATGAGGTAACACCGCCAACAAGCGCAATAACGTTTGTTCACGCTCAGACAGATTGGACAACACAAACAATTTATCTAAATGCTCTTGCAATTGATGCTGTCTACAGCCCTTCTGCGTGCCACTTTGATCACCGTCAACCATAACCTCCGTCAACGCCGACAAATCAAAACCGGTTTTCTTTACCTGTTCAAAAACTTCTGTAACCGACAACACACCATCACTAGCCAATTTAGCCAACAACTCAACCGTCAAAGTATGCTGACCAGCCAAAACGATCAGCTCTTTAAGCGTTGCAACTTCATCGTCAGCAATAGTGCCATCGTAGTGACTCGTGAATAGCTCAATACACTGCGCCATTTCCAACACATCAATATTTCGCCGCTTAGAAAAGATAGCCAACGGATAACGAGAGGTAGCAAAGATATGCCAATTGAGTGTTTTTAACTGCCGCAGGCTATCATCGTCATTTTCCGACTCTTCAAGATTGTCCAAAAACAGAATAGACGGAGCTGACATCAACCTGAGTTTATCGAGCAATTTACACAGCCATTCTTGATGACGGATATCAATATCATGATTGGTCACAGCCTCGGCATTCAGAGCATTGAGTACGCCATTAGCACAATTCAACCAAATGATATTTTTGACTGTAGAAGAGTGTGAGCATTGATGGGCCAAAGCACGGCAAATGGCCGTTTTACCCACGCCGCCCATGCCATTGAATAACAAATTAGCACTGCTTGAGCTTGTGTTAATCAACTCAAGTAGTTCTTTCATCAGCACTTCACGACCTACCAGTATTGGCGCTTGCTCCGGCAGGGTCAGGGCTTTTTTGGTGAAGTATCCCCGGATGGAGTGCCATGATAGTGGGTATGGTTTTCATGATAATCGCCACCGGCCATTCGGGTGCGGTCACTGTTATTTATGGTTTGAATCACTTGATTGGCAGGAGCAAATTGTTTAAGCAGTTGTTTCAGTACAACGTCTTCGTCAAGTCGCTGGCAATATTGGTCGGGGGTTTCTGATGGTGCAAAAGTCAGTTCGTTGACGCGGTTGGCTATTTTCTCGGTGGCCTCGTCATCATAAAGCCATTCGATGGTTTTAGCCTTGGCTTGCTCGCGCAGCAACTCGGCAGAAAACTTCAAACCGTTTTTTAGCAGATCGTAGGCCAAATTGCCAACAACTCCGGCTGTCATTAATGAAGAGATATCCATGTTGGTATTTGCTCATGATTTTTTGTGATTATTAGGTAAGTATACAGCACAAAAGCGGGTTATTGGTTCAATTCGAATACATTTTCTTGTGTATAACATTTTGGTGTTCGCAGTGCACCCTACATACCCAAAGCGCCATTTACATTAACGGTTTTGTCGATTCAGGTTTGGATGGTGGCAGATTATTAGCAGGGCAAACACGCGAAGAAAAAACATTCCACTCCCACCCAAATTTGTAGCGTCCGTAACGCTTTTTTTGATTGGGATAAAGCGTCAAATAGATGCCTTTTGAATCAAGATAAACAAATAGACTGGCGGGTGCAACAACCATACGTTGTTTTTCCAATGTTGTTGACGCCAATGAAATTTTATTTCCCTGCATGTACCATCGCCCCTCCACACGTCCCCATTCCCCAAGGTCCCCATCGGTTATTATCCAATAATGGCCTGAGGGAGTGAGCGTTATATAGGCGTGATTATACCCAACATAATCACCGCTATGATAGCAACCCGCGATTTCGGCCATTTCGACCATTGCAGGTTGTGCAATATCGTTCGCAGAATTAGAACGACACCCGCCTAAAGCTACAGTCAAAGCTATTGACAGTGTTATCGTAATGAATCGATTTGCGAAATCGCGCCGAGAATAACCCTCTTGGCGCGATGTTTTTTTCATGGTGCCGAACATGCTTCTAACCCATCGCATCAGTATCTGTAATGGGCCAAATATCCTCACCAAATTGATTCTGCAAATCGGCCAGCGAGTTGGCAACATTCACATCACCCAATTGCTGAGCTTGGAACATTGGGCCGCCTTTGTGACGCGGAAAGCCATAACCGTGCAACCAAATCACGTCGATGTCACTCAGGCGTTGCACTATGCCTGCTTCCATCAAGGCCAATCCTTCGCTGATCAAGGCAAATAATGCCCGGTCGACAATTTCTTCGGCGTCAATTTTGCGCTGGGTGATACCAAGTGATTTGGCTTTGGCACGCAACAATTCTTCGACCTGTGGATCGTTCTGTGGTTTACCGTCTTCACCATATGTGTAGAATCCGGCTTGGGTTTTACGGCCCAATCGTCCGGCTTCTACCATGGTGGCAGCTGCGCGGAAGTAACCTTGGTCGTGCTCGGGGAATGGTTGTGCGCTTCGGGCATTGTGACCAATGTCGATGCCAGATAAATCTTGCACGGCTAAAGGTCCCATTGCCATGCCCCAGCCAGTCATCGCTTTGTCGATTTGCTCTACCGTGGCACCTTCAAGCAGCATTTGTTGAATTTCGCGGCCATAACGGGTGTACATGCGGTTTCCGGCAAAACCAAAACACACGCCAACCAACACCGAGACTTTCTTGAGCTTTTTGCCTACGTTCATGGCCGTGGCAACCACTTGGTCGCTGGTTTTGTCGGCTTTGACCACTTCCATCAATTTCATGATGTTGGCAGGGCTGAAAAAGTGCATGCCCACCACTTGCTGTGGTCTTGATATGGTGGCGGCGATTTCGTCGATGTCTAAATATGAGGTGTTAGTCGCTAAAATCGCATCGGCTTTACACACGTCATCGAGCTTGGCGAACAGGGTTTTCTTAACGTCGATGTCTTCAAATACCGCTTCGATCACCAAGTCGCAATCGGCCAATGTTTGATAGTCGATGCTGCCGTTCAGTTGTGCGACACAATCATCTGCCGCTTGTTGGCTCATGCGGCCACGTTTTACGTTGCCAGCAAAGTTGCCTTTGATTCGGCCCAAACCACCTTCGAGGGCTTCTTCGGTTTGTTCGATTAGTTGCACGCTGAATTTGGATGACAAGAACGCGGTAGCTATGCCCGACCCCATGTTGCCGCCGCCTATAATGCCGACTTTGACTACGTCTAATGGTTTGGCGTCAATACTTAGCTTACTAGCAGCTTTTTCTGCACCAAATGCATGGATTAATGCCGCAGACTGTTCAGATTTTCGTAAGATCAAAAACTGCTCGCGCTCATAAGCCATGCCATCACTAATACTCATTGCCTGAGTCTTTTCCATCACATCAAAAGCCACCACCGGCGCGTCTTTGCCACGAGCTTTTTTGACGATACCCGCTTTGGCGGCCTGCCAGTCGAAATCGCCCAGCACATTCATTTCGCCGACACGACGAGGGGTCAGTTTACCCTCGGCAATCAATTGTTCGGCAAAGGCTATAGTATTTTTGTCGAGGTCTTTTTCGAAAATGGCATCGGTCAAACCACTGTCTTTTAATGCTGTCACGCCCACATGTTTACCTGAGGTGACCATGTCGAGCGCTTGTTTTGGACCAAGTAATCGCATAGAACGTTGTGTGCCGCCAGCACCCGGGATCAAGCCTAGGTTAACTTCTGGCAAGCCAACTTTGGCACTGTTTATGGCAACGCGGTAATGACAGGCCAGTGCGACTTCGAATCCGCCGCCCAGCGAGGTGCCAAACAACGAGGCGATGACAGGTTTTTCGCAGGCTTCGATGCGGTTGACCACATCGGGCAAGAATGGTGCTGTGGGCGGTTTGCCGAATTCTTTGATGTCGGCTCCGGCAATAAAAGTGCGGCCTTCACAGCGAATAACGATGACTTTGGTATTGAAGTCGGCTTCGAGTTGTTCGATGGCATCGACCAGCCCGGCCCTAACGGCTTGCGACAAGGCATTGACCGGGGCGTAGTTTACAGTGACCAGCCCGACATGATTGCGGTGTTCTATGGTCACGGCTGTTTGGTTTTCGTTGTTCATTGTTTTTCTCTTTTAAATTTCATTTGGTGTGCCCCTACGGGGCGAAAATCAAAAGCCTTCAACACGGAGGCACGGAGCCACGGAGGAAGAAAGAGGAAGATAAAAAGATAAAAAGCGAAAAGATGAAGTAAGTGATTTTCAGTCGGACCCTATCCAGATTCTTTGTTATGTTTTGTGTTTTTCATCTTTTGCTTTTCTCTTTCTTACTCCGTGTCTCCGTGCCTCCGTGTTGAGAGCTTTTAATCTTTTAATCTTAAGGCTTTTAACACTGACCTAGCAGCTCGCCGAAGCTCACGGCAGGTTCGATATCGGTGAAGTTTTTAAGGTCGGCCATCACTTCGCCACCTTTGTTTTTCATCGCCTGTTTAAGCGAATCCATCGAATCGAAATCCATATAACAGGCGGCGACAAATTCGCTGGGCATTTTTGACGACATGCTAGTACCTTTATCAACCTGCCAGCTTTTAAGGCCGTATTCGGCATACAGTGTGGCGACCAACGGCATATGGGTAGCCATATAATAGTCAAAATCGAATTGGCCATTATCTTTGTTTGGATAAATTACGCTGAGTCTAATCATGGTTCACCTGTCTTTTCTCTTTATTAAGGTATCTGTGACGCTATTTATGAAGTTATTTAAAGCGCTGCCAAAACACATCGTCGACACCGGGCAGTGAGCCTTGTGCGTTTTGCAGTGTCGCAGTGATATAGCGGTTTGAAGACTCTGCCAGTTGACCGTACATTTGGCTGACCAAACTATGGGCAGCAAATCCGGCCCATGACTCGGGCAACATGTCTTCGGGTAATTCGTGATCTTTTAGCAGAATACGTCGATATTCGTGGATCAACAAGGTTCTCAGTAAAAAGCTTTGTTGGTCGGTTAAATCGACCTCGGTCACTAGCTGTTGCAACGGCTGATACACCGTCAAAAACTGTTGATAATCGCTTTCGAGTTGTTTGATGTTCCAGCGATCATGCACCAGTTTTTTTAAAACAGCAGCTGAAGATTTATCGAGGGTTTTGCTGGTAAAGATCACCACAGCATCGCTGAGCGCCATTTCTTCTACGGTTTCTTCGAGAGATTGTTGCTCAAAAGAAGGGTGGGCATATACCCCACCGGCCAGCGGGCTGAAACCCAGCCAGTCGAGTTGACGGCGAAATTGGGTGAGTTTGGGCTCGGTAACATAAGCCGGGATCACGATTAACCAGCGCCCGTCCCATGTCGGCACGGCACC
>JABSOG010000432.1:0-2010 GCA_013216025.1 Algicola sp.
GGGGGTCAAAGCAAAATTAGTGCAGGGACAGGCAAGCTGTCCACAGAACTTATTTTGCACTGACCCCAGCTGGTGGTGGCTGGTAGAGAGGCTTCGGTTTGCAGGTTTACTGCCAAAGCGGATTTTTTTAGGGGTTGGGTTTTATCCCAATTCAAACAAACGATCAAATCTGGAAATTCGCAAAATCTTGTTTACCGTAGGTGAAAGATTAATAATGCTCACACTGGCTTTATCACCACCAGCAAATTTACGCAATAACAACAGCATCCCCAACGATGAGCTGTCAAAAAAGATAACCTCTGCCATATCAATAATATAGGCCACCGGTTTAACCAACTGTTCAGTGTAAGCGGCCACAAATTGCTGATGCGTTTCCTGATCAAGTCGGCTGGGGAGTTTGATGAATAGTTTCAAATCAACAAACTCGGTGGTAATTTGCATGGTTGCTCCCGCAATTTTTCGTTATTTTTCGTTGTTTTAGTAACATTAAGCATGGGGCGTATATTTGTGCCTGTCAAGAATGCACTATGAAACTGTCACTAGCAACCATACACTACAGCTACAACTTCACCGAGTTATCACCAATGTCAGTATCAATAAAATGTAGATACGGGTCAATATCTGCCACCATAGGTTTTTTCGCCACCTTTATAGTAATGGTATTTTTACCTGTGACTATCTGACGTTTTTGCAAATATATCGGCGTTTCTTCTACTGCTCCAAACAGCGCTATATCCATCATTGCAGCCAAAGGTACCTCGGTCTGTTTGCCGTTACTATCGGTGTTCAACCGTTTGGCATTTATCGATAATGTCACTTCAAACTGACCATCTTCAGTTGCTGTCCAATCGGCCTCAGTCAACGACAACTCGTAGTGGTTAACCTCTTCGAATAAGCGTTTTATCACCAAACGTTCGCTGTCGGTGGTGTCGGCAGTAATAAAGTCGAGTAAATCTAGCGTGGTTGGGTAAACTGTTCGAGTAAATTTAAACTCAGTTAAAAAGGCTTTAAGTGACTGATTTAACCGGGTTTCGCCCAATACATCCACCAGCGCCATCATCGCCAGCGATCCTTTGTGGTAATGCAAATAAGGCTGGTTTTCGTCTTTAATCAGCACTTGCTCTGGCGCGGCATCGCGACCACGACCAATTAGGTAACGGTCGAGTTCGAATTTAAGCATCTGTCGCAATCGGTTGTTACCGTACTTTTTCTTGATCAACATAAACGCACTGTATTGTGCCAGCGTTTCGACCAGCATGGTGCCGCCTTGCACATTGGCCGCGTTGAGTTGCGCGCCCCACCATTGGTGCGCCATTTCGTGGCCGATGAACCAATAAACCTGATCAGCATCATTTGGGTCGCGCTGGTCGTGAATAAAACCGGCCCGCTCAGAGTAAGCGATAATATTAGGAAAATCCTGACCAAAATTCGCAGGTCCAGCAAACTCAACCACTTTGGCTTGTTTGTGCTGAAAAGGCCCAAAGTTGTCACCGTAATAATCAAGTGAATCGACCATAGCCATTTGAATGCGCTCCACATTCATGCCATGTGCCGGGTCAAAGTAAACCTCAACATCAACACCTTTGTGCTTGGTTTTAAGGCTCTGATATTTACCCGAGAAATAGGCAAAATAGCGTTCAATCGGCGCATTCATTTTGTAATGAAAATAATTTCGGTTGCCCTGCATCCATTGTCTCTTGAGTTCGCCCGATGTCAGCGCAATTTGATCTATCGAAGTCGATACCGTGGTTTCAAAGTCAAGATAACCGCTGTTAAGGCCAAAAATAGATTGGCTATGGTAACGCGCATCTTCTAATTTATGAGTGCCTTTTGCTTCACTAAGTCCCCATTTGTTGCGGGCCGTTAGGCCTTTGATTTGCTCAGCCTGCATATAACCAAAACGCGGGAACACTTCACTGTTTTGAAAGAAAGTGCCATTGTGCAGCACTTTAAGTGAGGGTAAACGCTCGGTAAAACCCTTTTGTTGCCTGACACTGGCAAATTGGCCTT
>JABSOG010000432.1:2020-6910 GCA_013216025.1 Algicola sp.
ATCGAACTCAAACCAGTGGGTGTTTAACTCGCCATCAACGGCTGTTAGTTTGCCGCCTTCAATTTCTAACGAGAATTCAACCGGTTGAAAGCCCTGAACATTGTCAATTATGGTGTTGTAACCGGGAATGGCGACCAAAAATCGTTTAATCGGTTTGTCTGCGCGGTTGACCAGCTCAATATCGGCGGCAATAACCAGCTTGCTTTGATACGGGTAAATATCTACCTTGGCATTTAAGCGGGTAATTTGGGGAACCGGTTCGTCGGCAAATTGAACGTAATGTTTCTCGTAATCGGCATGCATTTTGGCAAACGACTGGCCGTCATAATAAGGATTAACGACCTTGGTTTGGTAATAAATATTGCCACCTGTCAGTACAAACACCGTTACGCTGAGTAGCATGGTTACCTTGGTCGTCTGTTTCATTTCAACACACCACAGCTTTACTCGAATTTTGAGCGATTGCTGTGGCCCGCGTTGCCAAAGACCAAAACCAATAACGGCCAATAAAACCGACAACGCGCCCCAATAAAGCATGTACCAACTGTGGCTTATTAATGAGTCGCCATAACCGTTCATGGCCGAATAACTCAGGCCCGGTGAGTGAGAAAATCGCAACAGATTGTGTTCAAATCCAACAGCAGGCAAGACAAAATCCATCAGAATAAACAACACAAAAATGAACATGCCCATGTATTTATTTGGGCTAAGCACCTGACATAAAAACGCCAGCACCGTCATCATCATCCAGGGTAAAGCGGTAAAATAAAGCAGGCTGACGGCATATTGGGCCTGATCAAGGTCGTTATAACCGTTCTCTAATTGATAGATCATTGCAAAGCTCACGCTCAGGGCAACCAAAACCAACAGCGCACAAAACAAGGCAAGCAGCTTCGACAGCCAAATGGTCGAATTGGCAACCGGCAGGCTGTCAAAAATATCGCTAAAATTGACCGAGCGCTCTGCCCAAACAATTTCTCCAGTGTTATAGGTGATGATGATCAGGCTTAATATGCCCAGCGCATTACGAATGAATTCGACCATGGTTTGGGTGGTTGGCCAGTAAGTGTTGCCAAACATTCCTGCGGGGTCGATAACCACGCTAATCAAGATGATCAGGGTAGACACCAGCAATAAATAAAAGGCTGGGTGAAACACCACTTGGCTTACTTCAAACCGGGTATTGGTCCAAAGCTGCTGCCACTGCCCCCCGACTTGGCCTTTAATATCGGTGCGATTACGTAATAATAGGCCAATCGGTTTGTTTGATTTTCTCGACTTTCTGGCTTTTTTGGCCGCTGGTCGCCACAACACTAATGAACCCGACAATCGGCCAAAAACGGCCAATACCACCACCCCGATACTCAGCCATAACAGCCGGTTGATCAGAAAAATGTCATTTAATCCCAGCATTTGGTTATTTTTTTGCTCTACCGTCCAATAACGGGTAACCTCACTAAGTGCTCGCAGCGCAAAAGGGTCGAGTAAAGCCCCCATTTGGCGGGTTTCGACCCCACTAAACAAGGTGCCACTGACCTCGTAACAAATAAACACCGCAATAATACTTAAATACACCGCCATAATGGACTTAAAACGAATGGCCAAGGCATAAAACAAACAAGAAAAAACGAACAGCGTGGGCACCGATAAGATTAAAAAAGGCACTAGATAATAACTCAAATGCACAGGACCAAATCGGCTACTGTCGACCCACGGCATCAAGCTGCCCAACAACAACCCCAAAGGTACAACGGCATATACTGCGACGACCACGGCAAAAGCCCCAAAGAACCGGCCCAATTGATATTGCAGGGCGTTCAACGGTTTGCAATATAACAATTCGTCCATGCCACTGTCGTTGTCGCGCATGGCCGTATCGGCAACAAAATTCACCACCAAAAACATCGACAACAGCCCCAAAAACAACAGTAAAAACGTCACCAAATATGGCCCATTTTTCATCAGACTGCCCCAATGAGACATCCCAGCCGATGGCGTCAAAAATCCCAAAGCAAAAAATATCGCGGTGGTGATGTAAAAAGACGGTTGGCGAGTGAAATAGCCCCATTCAAATAAAAACATCTGTTTAAATAACATGATCTAACCCCTTAGCCTTTGTGGTCGTGCAAGGTTGAAAAGTAAACATCTTCAAGATTGGCTGGCACTTGGTCAAAACCCTTGGGCTGTTGATCTGCCATAACATGCACCACAGAGCGCCCGGCAAAGAGTCGTTTTGCAATCACTTCAAACTCAGTTTCGATGTGTTTCAGTTCGTCAATCGACATGGTTTTACGCCATATCCGACCATTGAGTTGTTCTATCAAGTCAACCGGGTTACCTTCAAGTAGAATTTTCCCAGCGGCCATAATGGCCATGTTCGGGCACAGTTCGGCGACATCTTCGACAATGTGGGTCGACAATAAAATCACTTTGTCTTGACCCAACGACACCAAAAGATTGTGAAAACGGTTGCGCTCTTCGGGGTCGAGGCCGCCGGTGGGTTCGTCAACAATCAATAAATCGGGGTCGCCCAGCAATGCCTGCGCAATACCAAAACGCTGTTTCATGCCGCCAGAAAACCCGCTGACCGCCTTACTCCGATGCTGATAGAGATTAGTTTGCGCCAACAACCCTTCAACCACATCTTTACGCTCGCCTTTGTTGGTCAAACCTTTTAGCACAGCAAGGTGATCAAGCAGTTTGTAGGCCGTCACTCGGGGGTAAACGCCAAAACTTTGCGGTAAATAACCCAAACGACGTCGTAGAGCCATCGGGTTAGCCAGCACGTCAATGCCGTCAAAAGTGATGCTGCCGCTGTCGGCACTTTGTAACGTTGACAGGGTACGCATCAAAGATGACTTGCCCGCGCCATTGGGGCCAAGCAAGCCGTACATTCCCTTGGGAATGGATAAAGTCACGTTATTCAACGCCTTAATGCCGTTGTCATATGTTTTGCTGATCGAATTCAAGTCGAGCATAAGCCTACTCCTTAAGCGGGAATATAAAAAAGTGGATAGAAAGTTAGCGGGCTAGCTGAGCTAGTGCCCATCGGAATGCCGCATCACCAGAAACGCATGTTGTTGGGCACTGGCTATGCGGTACACGGATGTACCGCCTTTTCAACTTGTTGAAAAGTAAGCGAAGTTCCACTTGCTTGAACGTAGCTTCCTCCAGAAACAATCATGGACGATTGTTTCTGGACGTTGACTAGCTTTGGGGGTTACTCAGCTTATTGCTGGTCGACCAGCATTCGTCTGGCCAGTTTGGCTTGTTGTTTGCCGATGAACTTAGACAGATGCAAAGACAGCATCAACCCCAGCACACCGCCGGGCATGGCCACGGGGAACCAGTACCAATTTAAATCGATGGTATTGATCGGATTAATATAATGTAATATCGGGTCGACCACCGGTGACAGAAACACCGCGACAGAAATTAGTGCGCCACCAAACAGGGTAAAGAAATAGGCAAACCCTAGTGGACACTGGAGCAGCAAATAACCGATGGTCGTCCAGTTTCGGCGATTGGTTAACAGCGCCCTGAATTTGTCAGTCCACACTTGCATGAGGGATGCATCAGAGGTTTGTTGTTGATAATCTTGCGAAATAGCGGGTCGTCGCGGCATACGTTGACCGAGCAGGGTTTCAATCAAACGGCCTTCGAATAATGAAAACAGTTGCATAGATTTTAAAAAGGCCAAAAATACCGGAATGCCAACCACAAATAAACAAGCGGCCAAACACGCAAGACCGACAACCATCACCCAGCCAAAATAAACCAAACCCAAAGGCAGTGATAACAGCATATAAATCAAGGCGCGGTAAGCTTGGGGGTCTTTTAAGATGGCAAAAAAACTGCTGCTTGTAGTTTTTGCTGGCTTTTTGGCTGGGCCATTAAGCGCCAATTCAACCGTTGATTCCATTTCGCAATAAAATTGGGCTATTTCGGTCGGTGAGCCGTAATCTTCACTAATATCAATGAATGAACGTGTGGGTTCATCTTGCGCGGCAGCCCTAAAATGTTCTTGCGCATCGTATAACGCATCTTGAGTCAGCGCAGGGTCATTACCTGCCAATGCCTGCTTTAGGGCGACAAGGTAGTCGCTGATTGATTGTTCCATATTTGCATTATTCATTACATCCTCCTATTTTATCGTCACTTTTTTCATCGTTCAGTCCGATGATGTCATTAACAAAAATCTGGGTTTGCTGCCAAATCTCCAGCCATTGGGCCAAAACCAATCTGCCCAATGCCGATATTGTATAATAACGCCTTGGCGGACCGCTAAGTGACGGCACGGTTTCGCTGTCGAGCAAACCTTTGGCACTCATATTGCGAAGTACTGGATAGAGCGAACCCTGCTTTTCTGAGCTTTTTTTTGTAGAAGGCTTAGCATTAAGTCCGGGCCGCTCAAATTGCTTGGCGATTTGATACCCATAAAGCGGCTCTTTGGCCTTCGACAAAATACTCAACAAAGCCAATGCCACAGTGCCCGAACTCAGTTCTTTGCGCAGCTTCTTTACCTGCACAGCCACCTGTTCATCAATCTCATTCTGGCTTGATAAACCATCGTGTTGTTGTGGATCGTCCAAAATGCGAACCTAGTATTAAGTTAACAGTAGTGATAGGTTAACACTACTGTTAACTTAATACTAGCTATTTTGTTTAAATTTTCGTCTGAATGGAAGCATCACACCAAGCTTTGTTACAAATACAATCGGCTTGACCCTCGCTATTGAGGCCCGGTTTACGTACATTACCCATCAGGCATTTTTTAACCAAGTGGATATCATGCAAACATTTTCAAAAATCGCGTTAGCCGGACTGATGTTCAGTGCCGCAGTTTTCGCAACGGACTCAACTGCAACATCACCTTTAAAAACAACGACA